>NZ_JBHYMF010000265.1:0-8113 GCF_042742855.1 Streptomyces sp. NPDC058877
GTCGCCGGGGGCTGCGGCCCGGGCGGGCGGCGGCAAGGGCGGCGGCCCCTGGTGGCGCTCGGTCCCGAAGGTCGCCTCGGTCACCGCCGTACTGGTGGCGGCGGCGGCACTGGCCGTCGTCCTCACCAACCGCCCGGGGGACAAGGGCGACACGGCGGGCGCGGGCGGCGGCGAGGTCTTCCTCCAGAACGCCTCCGCCACCGGCCCCGACCCGTTCACCCGGTCGACGGCGCAGAACGACACCGGTTCCGCCTCGCCGGCCTCGCTGCCGCCCCGCACCTCCTCGGCCGTACCCGAGATGTCGGGGTCGACCCCGGGCCTCTACGGCGGGACGCAGTCGGTGGCCAGTTGCGACGTGGAACAGCAGGTGCGCTACCTCTCCGACGAACCCGCGAAGAACGCGGCCTTCGCCTCGGTCATCGGTATCGCCCCGAACGAGGTGCCCGCCTACCTCCGCTCCCTGACCCCGCTCCAGCTCCGCGTCGACACCAGGGTGACGAACCACGGCTTCCGGGACGGCGCGGCCACCACCTACCAGTCGGTGCTCCAGGCGGGAACGGCCGTCATGGTCGACGACCGCGGGGTGCCCCGGGTGCGCTGCGCCTGCGGCAATCCCCTCACCACCCCGGTGGCGCAGAAGGCGCCGCGCACCACGGGTACGCCGTGGCAGGGGTACGACTCGCAGCAGGTGGTCGTGGTGGCCCCCTCAGTGACGGTCGTGAACGTGTTCGTGGTGTACGACCCCCAGGACGGCGACTGGTTCGCACGGAAGCACGGCGACACCGGAAGGCAGGACAAGCCGACCACTCCGCCCACGGTCTCTCCCTCCTCGCCGTCCGCGTCCACTTCCTCCCCGTCGACATCGCCGTCGTCACCGGTGCCCTGCGTCACGGTGACGGGCACGGAAACCCCGACGCCGAGCAACGGCATCACCCCGTCGCCGTGCCCCTCGACGCTTTCCCCCTCCGCTTCGACCCCTCCGTCGACCCCTCCCTCGACTTCGCCGTCCGACACTCCCGGCCCCACGGACACGTCGCCGTCGACCCAGTCGTCGAGCCCCGCATCGGGGCCCACGTCGAACGGTCCGGCGAGCTCCCCGGGGCAGACCTCGAAGCAGCCCGCGGGGCAGACGACCAACCAGTCGGCGGCCGTCTCCCCGGCCACCCCGGTCTCACCGCTGTCCCCACCGCCCCCGTCCTGAGCCGCTGAGGGCCTCCGGCCGGCACCCCCTTATTCGGATGCCCGCCCCCGGAGGCCCCTGTACGGTGCACCGAGTGGAACCACTGACCGACAAACAGATCCGCGCGTCCTTCGTGAACTGCACCAAGGGCGAAGCCTCGCGCCTCAAGCTCCCCCTGGACTTCGCCGAACTTCCCTGGGAGGACCTGGACTTCCTCGGCTGGGTGGACCCGGGTGCGCCGCTGCGCGCACACCTGGTGGTGCCGCGCGCGGACGGACCGCTCGGCGTGACCCTGCGGGTCCCGGCGACCGGTCGGACCAGCGCCGTGAAGTCGAGCCTGTGCCAGGTCTGTCTGACCGGACACGCGTCCTCCGGCGTCACGCTCCTGGTGGCGCCCCTGGCCGGCAACCGTGGCCGCGAGGGGAACACGGTCGGCATCTACCTCTGCGCCGACCTCGCCTGTTCCCTCTACGTCCGGGGCAGGCGACAGCCGAAGTTGCGCGGTGGGCGCCACGAGGAGTCCCTCGCCCTCGACGAGCGGGTCGCCCGCCTGACGGGCAACCTGGACGCCTTCGTGGGACGGGTGACGGCGGGCTGAGGCGCCCGGTCGCCCCTGCGCTCAGCGGAAGGCCTGCTCGCCGGTGAGCGCCTTGCCGATGACCAGGGAGTGGACCTCGCTGGTCCCCTCGTAGGTGAGCACCGACTCCAGGTTGTTCGCGTGGCGCAACACCGGGTACTCCAGGGTGATGCCGTTGGCACCCAGGATGGTGCGGCACTCCCGGGCGATCGCGATGGCCTCGCGCACGTTGTTCAGCTTGCCCACGCTGACCTGGTCGGAGGTGAGCGCGCCGGCGTCCTTGAGCCGGCCGAGGTGCAGGGCGAGGAGCATGCCCTTGCCGAGCTCGACGGCCATGTCGGCGAGCTTCTGCTGCGTGAGTTGGTACGAGGCGAGGGAGCGGGCGAAGACGGTCCGGTCCTTGGCGTAGGAGATCGCCGTCTCCAGGCAGTCACGGGCGGCGCCGAGCGCACCGAAGACGATGCCGAAGCGGGCTTCGTTGAGGCAGCCGAGCGGGCCGGAGAGCCCACGGGCGTCCGGCAGCACCGCGTCGGCGGGGAGCCGCACGTCCTCGAAGACCAGTTCGCTGGTGACGCTCGCCCGCAGCGAGAGCTTCATCTTGATCTCGGGAGCGCTGAACCCCGGGGTGCCGGCGGGGACGACGAAACCGCGGACGCCGTCCTCGGTCCGGGCCCAGACGACGGCGACGTCGGCCACCGAGCCGTTGGTGATCCACATCTTGGTGCCGTTGAGCACCCAGTCGGAGCCGTCCCGCTTGGCGTTGGTCCGCATGGCACCGGGGTCCGACCCTGCGTCCGGCTCGGTGAGGCCGAAGCAGCCGATGGACTCGCCCGCCGCCATCCCCGGCAGCCACTGCTGCTTCTGCTCCTCGGATCCGTGCTTCCAGATCGCGTACATGGCGAGGGAGCCCTGCACGGAGACGAGGGAGCGCAGCCCGGAATCGACGGCTTCCAACTCCATGCAGGCGAGGCCGTACGCGACGGAGTTCGTGCCCGCACAGCCGTAGCCCTCCAGGTGCATGCCGAGCACGCCGACGCCACCGAGGGTGCGGGCGAGTTCGCGGGCGGGAATCTCGCCCTTCTCGAACCAGTCCGCGACGTGCGGCCGGAGCTCGCGGTCGGCGACGGCCCGCACGGTGTTGCGGATCTCCCGCTCCTCTTCGGTCAACAGTCCGTCGATGGCGAGCAGGTCGAGCGGGTGGACGGGGGTGGACGGCGACTTCACGGACGGCCTCCTGACGACTGTGGCAACTCGGCGAGGCGAAGCGTAGCCGTAGATCGGATATTGGATCCAGTATTGAAAATCCGACACCCGGACCGTACGGTCCGATTGGATCCAATCCTCGGTCCACGGGGTCCGCCCCTCCCCCGCACGGACCCCACGAGGGGCCCGCTTCCCGATTCAGTTTCCTCCGACCAGGGCGAGGAGCCACGGAATGCACGCAGACCAGCAGGACACACCGGGGAATCCGCCGATGGGCGGCGCCCTGTCCGGAATCGTCGTCGCCGACTTCGGCCGGGTGCTCGCCGGACCGTACATGACCATGCTCCTCGCCGACCTGGGCGCGGACGTGATCAAGATCGAGCGGCCCGGCTCCGGCGACGACACGCGCGCGTGGGGGCCGCCCTTCGCCGCCGGCGAAGCCACGTACTTCCTCGGCGTGAACCGCAACAAGCGCTCCGTCGCACTGGACCTCACGGACCCCGAGGACCTGGCCGCAGCACGTGCGATCGTGGACCGGGCGGACGTGCTCGTCGAAAACTTCCGCCCCGGCACCATGGAGAAGCTCGGCCTGGGCTACGAGGACGTGCGGGCGGGCAATCCCGGGCTCGTCTACTGCTCGGTGACCGGCTTCGGCGCCGCGGAGGGCGCCCGGCTGCCGGGCTACGACCTGCTCGTCCAGGCCATGGGCGGCCTGATGAGCATCACGGGCGAACCGGGCGGACCGGGCACGAAGGCGGGCGTCGCCCTGGTCGACGTGATCACCGGTCTCCATGCGGGCCTCGGCGTCCTCGCCGCCCTGCGGCACCGGGAGCGGACCGGCGAGGGCCAACGCGTCGAGGTCTCCCTGCTGACCTCCCTCCTCTCGGCGCTCACCAACCAGGCCGCCGCCCACCTCGGCGCCGGGGCGACGCCGCGCGCCATGGGGAACAGGCACCCGAGCATCACCCCCTACGAGGTCTTCGAAGCCCGGGACCGACCACTGGCCCTCGCCGTGGGCAACGACCGGCAGTTCCGGATCCTGTGCGAGCGGCTCGCACTGCCGGAGCTGGGTTCGGACCCCCGCTTCGCGACCAACACGGCCCGGGTCGCCCACCGCGAGGAGCTGCTCGAAGCCCTCGCCGGACCGCTCGGCACCCGCACCGCCGACGCGTGGTTCGAGGAGCTCACCGCGGCCGGCGTGCCCTGTGGACCCATCAACGACCTGGCAGCCGCCTTCGACCTCGCCGACCGGCTCGGGGTCTCCGCACGCGTGCCGGAGTCCGCGGCCGGCCCCGGTCAGGTCGCCAACCCGATCGGCCTCGACGTGACCCCACCCTCCTACCGCACCGCTCCCCCGCGCCTGGGCGAGCACACGGACGATCTGCTCGCAGGGTTGGGCAGGGGCGTCCGCAGGGGTTCGGCGGCGGACCGCGACGCGTAGGAAGATGGTCGACACCGGGGGCGAGGCCCTCCGGCGGCAACACGAAGGAACGGAAGGTCACAGGCGATGAGCAGCGCGGTCCGGAAGCGGCGGCCTCAGACCGTCCAGCAGTTCGTCCTGGAGGAACTGCGGCGCGCCATCACCAGCGGAGAGCTCAAGCCCGGCGACCCGATCCGCCAGGAAGCCCTGGCGGCCCGGTTCGAGGTGAGCCGGGTACCGCTCCGCGAGGCCCTGAAGGCGCTGGAGGCCGAGGGATTGGTCGTCCATCACGTCCACCGGGGCTACTTCGTCGCGGAGCTTTCGGTCGAGGACCTGGAGGAGATCTACCGGATCCGGGAGCTCCTGGAGACCGAGGCCGTGCGCACCGCCGTACGGGGGATGCCGGAGGGCACGGTCAGCGCCCTCGAACACATCCAGCAGCAGGTGGAGCGGGCCGCCGAGGAGGGGGACGTGGCCGCCATGGCCGAGGCGAACCGGCTCTTCCACTTCACCCTGATCGAGGCGTCCGGAATGCCGCGCCTGGTCCGCCTCATCACCTCCCTGTGGGACGCCACCGATGCGTACCGCTCCCTCTACTACACCGAGCCGCCGCACCGTCAGCAGGCCGTGGAAGAGCACCGCGCCGTGATCTCCGCGCTCCACCGCGGCGACGAGGACGCCACGGTGCACCGGCTCGACCAGCACCGGTCCCACGCGGTGGCGGCGCTGCGCAAGGTCCTGGCGCCGGAAGTCGACGAACGGGACTGAGTCCACCCGGGTGCGCGGCCCGGCACCCGCCGGCCCGACCTCCTTCGCCCCCGCCCTCCGACGCGACTTCCGGCGCGGGGCGAACCGCACCCCGACCCGCGTCGGGAACTGCGCCTGGAGCTGCGGTTACCCTTGCGCCGGACGCGAGGAGGAACCATGGCACGGATGCCGTCGGCGGAACGACGCAGGCAGCTGGTCGAGGCGGCGATCAGGGCGATGACCAGGGACGGGGTCGCCCGGACGACCACTCGGTCGATCTGCGCCGAGGCGGGGGTGTCACTGAGCGTCTTCCACTACTGCTTCGACTCCAAGCAGGCACTGCTGGAGGCCGCGATCGAGACGATCACCGGCAACTACGTGGCGCGCGTGATGTCCGCGGTCGAGCCGGGAGCGACCCTGCAGGAGACCGTGCGGGGCGCACTGCGGACGTACTGGGACCACGTCACGGCCCGTCCCGGCGAGCACATGCTGACGTACGACCTGACCCAGTACGCGCTGCGGGAGCCGGGCTTCGAGCACCTGGCACGCGCCCAGTACGAGCAGTACGTGGCATCGGCGGCGGCCCTGATCGAGCAGGTCCGCGAGATCCGGGGGCTTGAACCGCGGGTGCCGGTGGAGATGATCGCGCGCTATCTGGCGGCGGCCATCGACGGGCTCACCCTGCAGTTCCTCGTCCTCGGGGACGAACGGGTGGCAACTGATCATCTTGATCTGATGTCTCGTCAACTCGTTTCCATGATTGAGGGTTGACGCCGCGTGCGAGTCACAGGAGCAATCAACAGGTCATTTGACCCGGACTCTTGACTCACTCCCTCAACACCGCGATCCTCGGGGCGCCCGGTACACCCCCACCGTCCGGAGGCATTGCTGACCATGACTCGATCCACTTCTCGCGGGACCGGCGGAAGATCCGCCCTCCTGGCACTGCTCATCGCCCTGGCGGCCGTGCTGTTCGGCGCCGCCCCGGTCCCCGCCGCGGACACCTCCGACTCGTGGTGGGAGCCCGCCTCCCGCCCTGCGGCCGATTCCCAGATCAACGTCACCGGTGCGCCCTTCAAGGGCACGGACGCCCAGGGCAAGGTGCGCGGCTTCGTGGACGCGCACAACCACCTGATGTCCAGCGAGGGCTTCGGCGGTCGCATGATCTGCGGCAAGCCGTTCTCCACGGAGGGCGTCGCCGACGCCCTCAAGGACTGCCCCGAGCACTACCCGGACGGCTCCGGGGCGCTCTTCGAGCACCTCACGGGCGGCGACAACGGGAAGCACGACCCGGTCGGCTGGCCCACCTTCAAGGACTGGCCGGCCAACAACTCGCTGAGCCACCAGCAGAACTACTACGCCTGGGTCGAGCGCGCCTGGCGCGGCGGCCAGCGCGTCCTCGTCAACGACCTGGTGACGAACGGCCTGATCTGCTCGCTGCTGCCCCGTGACCGCAGCTGCGACGAAATGACCGCGATCCGCCTGGAAGCCCGCAAGACCTACGAGATGCAGGACTACATCGACGGGATGTACGGCGGTCCCGGTAAGGGCTGGTTCAGGATCGTCACCAGCGCCGACCAGGCACGCTCGGTCATCGAGCAGGGCAAGCTCGCCGTCGTCCTCGGCGTGGAGACCTCGGAGCCCTTCGGCTGCAAGCAGATCCTCGACGTCGCCCAGTGCAGCCAGGCGGACATCGACAAGGGGCTCGACGAGTTGTACGCGCTCGGCGTGCGCAGCATGTTCCTCTGCCACAAGTTCGACAACGCGCTGTGCGGCGTCCGCTTCGACAGCGGCACGACGGGCGTCGCGGTCAACATCGGCCAGTTCCTGTCCACGGGCACCTTCTGGACCACGGAGAAGTGCACGGGCCCGCAACACGACAACCCCATCGGCCTCGCCGCCGCGCCCGCCGCGATGGCCGAAAAGCTGCCGGCAGGGGTGAGCGTGCCCTCCTACTCCTCCGACGCCCGGTGCAACACCCGGGGTCTGACCAGGCTCGGCGAGCACGCCCTGCGGGGCATGATCGACCGCGGCATGATGCTGGAGCTCGACCACATGAGCGTCAAGGCCGCCGGCCGGGCGCTGGACATCCTGGAGGCCGAGGAGTACCCGGGCGTCCTGTCCAGCCACAGCTGGATGGATCTGGACTGGACCGAACGGCTCTACCGCCTCGGCGGTTTCGCCGCCTCCTACATGCACGGTGCCGAGGGATTCGTCGGTGAGGCGGCGCAGAAGGCCGACCTGCGGAAGAAGTACGGGGTCGGCTTCGGCTACGGCACGGACATGAACGGCGTCGGAGGCTGGCCGGGGCCGGTCGGCCCCGACGCCCCGAACGCCGTGAAGTACCCCTTCCGGAGCTTCGACGGCGGCTCGGTGCTCGACCGCCAGGTGACGGGCGAGCGCACCTGGGACCTCAACACGGACGGCGCCGCGCACAACGGCCTGGTGCCGGACTGGATCGAACAGATCCGGCTGAGCCCGGGCGGCCCCGGCGTCGTGGACGAACTGTCACGGGGAGCGGAGTCGTACCTGACCACGTGGAAGCGGACGGAGGACCACGAGCCGGGCGTGAACCTCGCGGCGGGACAGCCGGTTTCGGCCTCCAGCACCGAGTGGTGGAACCCCTTCGTGAACTTCTCGCCGGGCCTGACGGTCGACGGCAACACGAGCACCCGCTGGGCCAGCGAATGGTCGGACGACCAGTGGCTCCGGGTGGACCTGGGCTCCGTGCGCCGGGTCGGGCGGGTCACTCTCGACTGGGAGCGGGCCTACGCGCAGGCGTACCGGATCGAGTTGTCGGACGACGGCACGAACTGGCGGAACGTGTGGTCCACGGACTCGGGTGACGGCGGCTACGACACCGCCGAGTTCGCCTCGCAGCAGGCCCGCTACGTGCGGGTCCACGGCGTGAAGCGGGCCACCGGCTGGGGGTACTCCCTCTACGAGGTCTCCGTGACCAGGTCCTGAAACTGACGGAGGGGCCTGC
>NZ_JBHYMF010000266.1:0-8000 GCF_042742855.1 Streptomyces sp. NPDC058877
GGGGAAGCCCCGGCGGCCGTCGCCGTCGTGTGGGTGCCGGTCTGCGGGTCAGACGGCCGTCCGGGTGTGGACGTACTCGACGAGGCGGCTCAGGGCGTCCGGGTCCATCGCCGGCATGACGCCGTGGCCCAGGTTGAAGACGTGCCCCTCCAGCCCTTCGGCGGCGGCCAGGACCTCGTCCGTCTTGGCCTCAACGACCTCGCGCGAGGCGAAGAGCACGGCAGGGTCCAGGTTGCCCTGGAGCGCCTTGCCGGGGCCGACGCGGCGGGCGGCCTCGTCGAGCGGGACGCGCCAGTCGACGCCGACGACGTCCGCGCCGGCCTCGCCCATCAGGCCGAGCAGCTCACCGGTGCCGACGCCGAAGTGGATGCGGGGGACGCCGTAGCCGGCGACCGCGTCGAAGACCTTCGCGGAAGCGGGCATCACCGAACGGCGGTAGTCGGCCGGGGCGAGGGCACCGACCCAGGAGTCGAAGAGCTGCACGGCGGAGGCGCCGGCCTCGATCTGGACCTTGAGGAAGGTCGAGGTGATCTCGGCGAGCCGGTCGAGCAGGTCGGCCCAGAGCTGGGGGTCGCCGTACATGAGGGCCTTGGTGTGCTCGTGGCTGCGCGACGGGCCGCCCTCGACGAGGTAGCTCGCGAGGGTGAAGGGCGCGCCGGCGAAGCCGATGAGCGGGGTGTCGCCCAGTTCACCGGTGAGCATGCCGATGGCCTCGGTGACGTAGTGGACGTCTTCCGGGGTGAGGTCGCGCAGCCGGGCCAGGTCGGCGCGGGTGCGGATCGGTTCGGCCACGACCGGGCCGACGCCTGGCTTGATGTCGAGGTCGAGGCCGATGGCCTTGAGCGGGACGACGATGTCGCTGAAGTAGATGGCGGCGTCAACCTTGTGCCGACGCACCGGCTGGAGCGTGATCTCGGTGACCAGCTCGGGGCGCATGCAGGACTCGAGCATCGGAATGCCCTCGCGGACCTTCAGGTACTCGGGGAGGGAGCGCCCGGCCTGCCGCATGAACCAGACGGGGGTGTGCGGCACCGGTTCGCGCCGGCACGCCTTGAGGAATGCGGAGTCGTACGTCCGCGACTGCTGCTTCGTCTGCTGGCCCTGCGAGGGGGCATCCCCAGTCCCGGCGGAGCCTGGGGTGAGGGGAAGGTCGATGGCACTCACGCCCAGAATCTTCGCATGTGGCGAGAAGCCGCTCGTCCGGGCCGGGTGTCCCTCCCTGCACGAAGGGCCCGTTCCGCCTACTCTTCCCGGCATGGCTGCGGCTCAGGGACATTTTTCCGATCATTCCGACGGCGATCGAGGGACGGACCAAACGGCGGACAGTAGGGAGACGAACCCGACGCCGCCCGCCTTCCGGCGGGCGGTGGACGCCTTGCGTTCGGCGAGGCTGCGGCCCGAGATCGAAATCGACCCGACCAGGCCGCCGCAGCGGCTCGCCCCGTACGCCTACGCGGTGGAGGCGGCCGTCGTGGACGGCGAGGAGGACCTGGCCGACGGGCGGCTCGTCCTGCTGCACGATCCGGACGGGCACGAGGCTTGGAAGGGCACGTTCCGTCTGGTGACGCTGGTTCGGGCGGAGCTGGAGCCGGAGATGGCCTCGGACCCGCTGCTGCCCGAGGTGTGCTGGTCCTGGTTGACCGGGGCCCTGGAGGCACGGGGACTGTCCTACGGGGAGGCGAGCGGGACCGTGACGATGGCGGGCTCGCACTACTTCGGCGGCCTCGCGGACCGCAGACCGGCCACCCAGATCGAGATCCGGGCGTCCTGGACGCCGTGGGAGGGCCGGGGCGGGGTTCCGGACACGGCGGCGCACCTGGCGGCTTGGTGCGACCTGCTCTGTCAGATCGCGGGACTGCCCCCCGCACCGGGTGCTCCGGGGGCGGGGACGGTGACGGGAGCGGGGGTCGTCTCGCTGCCCCAGCGACGGGGACCTCAAGGGGCCTGAGCCCTGCCCGCAGGACGGGAAGGGCCCCGGAGGGACCCGGGGCCCCGGATTCCGAAACGGGTCGGGGCGCGGATGCTTCGGCGGGTCGTGAGGGCGGCGCCCAGGTCCTCGCCCACGGGGCGGGGCGGGGATCGGGCCCCTGTGTGCCCGGTCCCCCGTGGGGGTGACGGGACGGGGCCCGCTCGTAGGATGATCGATCACTCATCCGAATTGCCCTAATTGTTACTCACCAAATCGTGATCTTTCCCTAAAGGCGGGCGGCCCAGCTGCCGAAGGAGTCAATGACCCCTTCAGAGCACGGGTTCGCCCCCGGCTTCTTCCCCGAGCCGGCTCCGTCCCGCACCCTTCCCCCAGGAGGCCTGGTGTCCGTTCTCCTCGAGCAGCCCGCAAGCCTGGTCGCCTACCGCCCGAACAAGCCGACGGCCATGGTCGTCGTGGCCGACCCACGCGTCCGCTCCACCGTCACCCGCCATCTGTGGGCCCTCGGAGTGCGCGACGTGATCGAGGCGTCGTCCATCGCGGAGGCCCGTCCCCGCGTCGGCAACCCGCGCGACATCTGCGTTGCCGACGTCCACCTGCCCGACGGCAGTGGCCTGACCCTGCTGTCCGAGACCCGCGCCGCGGGCTGGCCCAACGGCCTCGCCCTCTCGGCCGCCGATGACATCGGCGCCGTGCGCAACGCCCTGGCGGGCGGCGTGAAGGGCTACGTCGTCACCGGCACCCGAACCAACATCGGCCATCCGACCCGTCCCGGCGCCGCCCCCATCGGCGCGGCGGCGGCCCGGCTCGGCCACCGCCGCCCCCCGGGTGCCCCGAGCCACCCGGGCGGCTACCGCGAGCTCTCCGGCCGTGAGGTCGAAGTGCTGCGACTGGTGGCGGAGGGCCAGTCGAACAAGGCGATCGGCGTCTCCATGGGCCTGTCCGCCCTGACCGTCAAGAGCCACCTCGCCCGCATCGCCCGCAAGCTGGGCACCGGAGACCGCGCCGGCATGGTGGCGGTCGCCCTGCGAACGGGGATCATCCACTGACATTCGGCACAAGACGAATCGAGCGCCTGTCGACGGAACGTTCCGTCGACAGGCGCTTGCCGTTCACCGATACCCTTGACACGTGACCGACGCCCAAGAGACCGCAGCAGACACCGCACTGCGCACCCCCGGGGGCGGCCCCCCGGACGACGACGTCCCTGCGAATGGGCTTCCGATCCCGTTGCTGGAGCCCCGGGAGGGGATTCCGCCCGTCGTCGAGACCGCCGACGCCCTCGCCGAGGTGATCGCCGCCTTCGCCGCCGGAAGCGGTCCCGTGGCCGTGGACGCCGAGCGGGCCTCCGGCTACCGCTACGGCCAGCGGGCCTACCTCGTCCAGCTCCGCCGCGAAGGCGCGGGCACCGCACTGATCGACCCCGTCGGCTGCCCCGACCTCTCGGGCCTCGGCGAGGCGCTCGCCGGAACCGAATGGATCCTGCACGCGGCCACCCAGGACCTCCCCTGCCTGCGCGACATAGGCATGCTCCCCAGCTCGCTCTTCGACACCGAACTCGCGGGACGGCTCGCGGGCTTCCCGCGGGTCGGGCTCGGCGCGATGGTCGAGTCCGTCCTCGGCTACGCCCTGGAGAAGGGACACTCGGCCGTCGACTGGTCCACCCGCCCGCTGCCCGAGCCCTGGCTGCGGTACGCGGCCCTGGACGTCGAGCTCCTGGTGGACCTGCGGGACGCCCTGGAGAAGGAGCTCGACCGGCAGGGCAAGCTGGAGTGGGCGCACCAGGAGTTCGACGCCATCGCCTCGGCCCCGCCCGCCCCGCCGCGCAAGGACCCGTGGCGCCGGACCTCCGGCATGCACAAGGTGCGCCGCCGCCGCCAGATGGCGGTCGTACGGGAACTGTGGACGGCCCGGGACCGGGTCGCCCAGCGGCGTGACGTCTCCCCCGGCAAGGTGCTGAGCGACGCGGCCATCGTGGAAGCGGCACTCGCGGTGCCGCTGAACACGGCCGCACTCACCGCGCTGCCCGGCTTCGGCAACCGGATGGGGCGCCGCCAGCTGGAGCAGTGGCAGGCCGCGGTGGACCGGGCCCGGGCCCTCCCGGAGAGCGAGCTGCCCCAGCCGGGCCAGCAGGTCGCCGGCCCGCCCCCGCCGCGCGCCTGGGCGGACAAGGATCCGGCCGCAGCGGCCCGCCTGTCGGCGGCGCGCGCGGCGGTTTCGGCGCTCGCGGAAGAACTGAACCTCCCCCAGGAGAACCTGATCACCCCGGACACCGTCCGTCGGGTCTGCTGGGAGCCGCCGTCCCCGGCGGACGCCGCGACCGTGGCCGCCGCCCTCACGGGCCACGGCGCCCGCGCCTGGCAGGTCGAACTGGTGACCCCGCTGCTGGTGAAGGCGCTGTCCGCGACGGCGTGAGCATCCACGGGGAGAGCCCCCGGTTGCCCCGAGGGCACCGGGGGCTCCGTCGTGCCGCGACCCGGACCCGGCCGCAAGGGCCCCCGATCGAATGATGCGGGGTGTGACCTTCGCCGCTTGCCCCGCAAGGACTGGGCAGCCTGGTTACCCACAAGTAGCATGGGGGGAGCAAGCGCACGCTTAGGCGTGTGCCGCAGCAGTGCCATCCCGCACCCTGGAGGAGAGCCATCGTGCCTCGTACCGTCAGGGACGTCGTCTTCGTCGACGGCGTCCGCACCCCGTTCGGCAAGGCGGGCCCGAAGGGCATCTACCACGAGACCCGCGCCGACGACCTCGTCGTGAAGGCCATCCGAGAGCTGCTGCGTCGCAACCCGGGCCTCGACCCCGCGAAGATCGACGAGGTCGCCATCGCCGCGACCACCCAGATCGGCGACCAGGGCCTGACGCTCGGCCGCACGGCCGGCATCCTCGCCGGCCTGCCGCAGTCGGTGCCGGGCTACTCCATCGACCGCATGTGTGCCGGCGCGCTGACCGCCGTCACCTCGGTCGCCGGCTCGATCGCCTTCGGCGCGTACGACGCCGTCATCGCCGGTGGCGTCGAGCACATGGGCCGCCACCCCATGGGCGAGGGCGTCGACCCCAACCCGCGCTTCGTGTCGGAGAAGCTCGTCGACGAGTCCGCCCTCTTCATGGGCATGACCGCCGAGAACCTGCACGACCGGTACCCCGGCATCACCAAGCAGCGCGCCGACGAATACGCCGTGCGCTCCCAGGAGAAGGCCGCCAAGGCGTACGCCGACGGCAAGATCCAGCAGGACCTGGTGCCGATCTCGGTCCGCCGCACCTCCCCCGAGGGCGGGGAGACCGGCTGGGGCCTGGTCACCGCCGACGAGCCGATGCGTCCGGGCACCACCCTGGAGTCGCTGGCCAACCTGAAGACGCCGTTCCGCGTCCACGGCAACGTCACCGCGGGCAACGCGGCCGGCCTCAACGACGGCGCCACCGCCTCGGTCATCGCCTCCGAGGACTTCGCCCGCGAGAACGGCCTCCCGGTCAAGATGCGCCTCGTCTCGTACGCCTTCGCCGGCGTCGAGCCCGAGGTCATGGGCTACGGTCCGATCCCGGCGACCGAGAAGGCCCTCGCCAAGGCCGGCCTGTCCATCGAGGACATCGGCCTCTTCGAGATCAACGAGGCCTTCGCGGTCCAGGTCCTCGCCTTCCTGGAGCACTACGGCATCGCCGATGACGACGCCCGCGTCAACCAGTACGGCGGCGCCATCGCCTACGGCCACCCGCTCGCCTCCTCCGGCGTCCGTCTGATGACGCAGCTGGCCCGCCAGTTCGAGGAGCAGCCGGAGGTCCGCTACGGCCTCACCACCATGTGCGTCGGCTTCGGCATGGGCGCCACGGTCATCTGGGAGAACCCGAACCACAAGGACGCCGGAGGCAGCAAGTGAGCACCACCGCAGAGCTTCTGAAGGGCGCCGCCGAGCTCTTCCCGGACGAGGTCGTCACCAGCGCCCACGTACGGCACTTCGAACTCCCCGCAGGTGCGGGTCGGTTCGCGCTGATCACGCTGGACAACGGCTTCGACCACACCAAGCCGACCACCTTCGGCCCGCAGTCCCTCGCCAATCTGAACGCGGCGATCGACCAGGTCGAGGCGGAGGCCGCCAACGGTGAGATCGTCGGCGTCGGCCTCACCGGCAAGCCGTTCATCTTCGCCGTCGGCGCCGACCTCAAGGGCGTCGAGCTGCTGAAGAAGCACGACGAGGCGCTCGCCATCGGCAAGGGCGGCCACGACGTCTTCAAGCGCCTGTCCGCGCTCGCCGTGCCCACCTTCGCGTACTACAACGGCGCGGCCATGGGCGGCGGCGTCGAGGTGGGTCTGCACTGCTCCTACCGCACCGTGTCGAAGGCCCTGCCGGCCTTCTCGCTGCCCGAGGTCTTCCTCGGCCTGGTGCCCGGTTGGGGCGGCTGCGCGATCCTCCCGAACCTGATCGGCGCCGAGAAGGCCGTCTCGGTCATCATCGAGAACTCGCTGAACCAGAACCGCCAGCTCAAGGGCAAGCAGGTCTTCGAGCTCGGCATCGCCGACGCGATCTTCGAGGGCGCCGACTTCCTGGAGCAGTCCCTGCTGTGGACCGCGTCCGTCCTCAAGGGCGACCTCACGGTCGAGCGTCCCGAGGTCGACCGTGGAGAGGCCTGGGACCAGGCCGTCGCCAAGGGCCGTGCGATCGCCGACTCCAAGGTGCACGGTGCCGCCCCCGCCGCCTACCGCGCCCTCGACATCATCGAGGCCGCCAAGGACGGGGACCTGCAGAAGGGATTCGACGCCGAGGACCAGGCCCTCGCGGACCTGATCATGGGCGGCGAGCTGCGCTCCGGCATCTACGCCTTCAACCTGGTGCAGAAGCGCGGCAAGCGCCCCGCCGGTGCCCCGGACAAGTCGCTGGCCCGCCCGGTCACCAAGGTCGGTGTCGTCGGCGCCGGTCTGATGGCCTCCCAGCTGGCCCTGCTCTTCCTGCGCCGCCTGGAGGTGCCGGTCGTCCTGACCGACATCGACCAGGAGCGCGTCGACAAGGGCGTGGGCTACGTCCACGGCGAGATCGAGAAGCTGCTCGGCAAGGGCCGGATCAACCAGGACAAGGCCAACCGCCTCAAGGGCCTGGTCTCCGGCGTCCTCGACAAGGCCGAGGGCTTCGCGGACGCGGACTTCATCATCGAGGCCGTGTTCGAGGAGATGTCCGTCAAGCAGAAGGTGTTCGCCGAGGTCGAGGCGGTCGCTCCGGCGCACGCGGTCCTCGCCACCAACACCTCCTCGCTGTCCGTCTCGGAGATGGCCTCCAAGCTCCAGCACCCGGAGCGCGTGGTCGGCTTCCACTTCTTCAACCCGGTCGCAATCCTCCCGCTCCTGGAGATCGTCCGCGGCGAGAAGACCGACGACGCCTCGCTGGCCACCGCCTTCGGCGTCGCCAAGAAGCTGAAGAAGACCGCGGTCCTCACCAAGGACGCCCCGGCGTTCGTCGTGAACCGCATCCTGACCCGCTTCATGGGCGAGATCCAGAACGTCATCGACGAGGGCACCCCGGTCGCCGTCGCCGAGAAGGGCGTCGAGCCGCTCGGTCTGCCGATGTCCCCGCTGGTGCTCCTGGAGCTCGTCGGCCCGGCGATCGGTCTGCACGTCTCCGAGACCCTGAACCGCGCCTTCCCCGAGCGCTTCAAGGTCTCCCCCAACCTGAAGGCCGTCGTCGAGGCCGGCAAGCGCGGCTTCTACGTCTACAACGCCGAGAACGGCTTCAAGCCGGAGCTCGACCCGGAGGTCGCCGCCCTCCTCGTCCAGGGCGACGTCGTCCTGACCGAGGAGCAGGTCCGTGACCGCGTCCTGGACGCGGTGGCACAGGAGATCGGCCTGATGCTGGAGGAGGGTGTCGTCGCCGAGGCGCAGGACATCGACCTCTGCCTGATCACGGGCGCGGGCTGGCCCTTCCACCTGGGCGGCATCACGCCGTACCTGGACCGCGAGGGCGTCTCCGAGCGCGTCAACGGGAAGCGCTTCCTGGCCCAGGGCCTGGCGAGCGTCCCGGCATAACGCCCGGCCGCACGCCCCCCGGGGCACATGCGGAAGGCCCCGGCACCTCCTTCAGGTGCCGGGGCT
>NZ_JBHYMF010000267.1:0-7982 GCF_042742855.1 Streptomyces sp. NPDC058877
TGGTGCCCCCGGCGGGGAGTTCGGCGTCGATGGTGAAGCCGGTGCCGGTGGGCCACATCTCCACCGCCAGGACCCGGATGGTCAGGCCGCACACCGGCCGCGACAGCACCGGCGCGCAGGGCGTTCTTCTTGTCCACAGCCCAAAAGTAGCGAACGCCTAAACGGGCCGCGCGTCCGGGGGTGCCGTACGGGCGTCTCCCGCGGCGACACGGGCGTGCAGCTCGCGCAGCAGGGCGTGCGCCCGGGGCGAGGCGGCGAACTGCTCCAGGGTCAACGGCTGGCCGTCCGGGCCCGCGAGCGGCAGCCGCCAGTTGGGGTACTCGTCCCAGGTGCCCGGCAGGTTCTGCGGCCTGCGGTCCCCCACCGCGTCCGGCAACCAGACCCCCACCATCCGGGCCGGGGTGGCCAGCAGGAAGCGGTGGACGGCCCTGATCTCGGCCTCCTCGCCTCCCGGCCCCTCGGGCAACAGCCCCGCACGCTCGAAGACGC
This sequence comes from Streptomyces sp. NPDC058877, assembly GCF_042742855.1. Lineage (NCBI taxonomy): Bacteria > Bacillati > Actinomycetota > Actinomycetes > Kitasatosporales > Streptomycetaceae > Streptomyces > Streptomyces sp. NPDC058877. The sequence continues at coordinate 490 of NZ_JBHYMF010000267.1, forward strand.
CCAGCCAGTCGGCGGTCTCCGCCGCGTCCGCCGCCCGCTCGCGGACCAGGTCCCCGGGGTGCAGTCCGAGCCGGTGCCGCAGGGAAACGTGCTCGCCGGAGAGTCGGGCGGCGGTCGGGGGGAGGTCGTGGGTGGTGGCGGTGGCGACGCACTCCGCACGCCACTCCCCCGCGGGCAGCGGGCGGCCGGTGCCCTCCCAGTCCCGCTCGAACCAGAGCACCGAGGTCCCGAACACCCCGCGCCGGGCCAGCTCCTCCCGCACTCCCGGCTCGACCGTGCCGAGGTCCTCGCCGATGACCAGGGCGCCGGCCCGGTGGGCCTCCAGGACGAGGATCGCGAGCATCGCCTCCGCGTCGTACCGGACGTAGGTGCCCTCGGTGGGCTGACGCCCCTCGGGCACCCACCAGAGCCGGAACAGACCCATCACGTGGTCGATGCGCAGCGCGCCCGCGTGGCGGAGGAGTTCACGGAGCAGTCCGCGGTACGGGGCGTAGCCGGTCGCGGCGAGGGCGTCGGGCCGCCAGGGCGGGAGGCCCCAGTCCTGGCCCCGGGAGTTGAAGGCGTCGGGCGGGGCGCCGACCGACATGCCGGCCGCGAAGGCGTCCTGCTGGGCCCAGGCGTCCGAGCCCTCGGGATGGACGCCGACCGCCAGGTCGTGGACGATGCCGACCGCCATCCCCGCCGCGCGGGCCGCCGCGGCGGCGTCGGCGAGTTGCCGGTCCGTCAGCCAGGCCAACCGGCAGTGGAAGTCGACCCGGGCGGCCAGGTCGGGATCGGTGCGCACGACGGCCTCCGCGGCCTGCGGCGTGCGCAGTTCCCCGGGCCAGCCCCGCCAGTGGGGCCCGTGGCGCTCGGCCAGGGCCTGGTAGGTGGCGTGGGCCTCCAGGGCGGGGCCCCGCTCGGCGAGGAAGTCGTGGAAGTCGGCGCGGCGCCCCGGGCCCGGCTCCACGCTCCCGAGCACCAGTTCCAGGGCCCGCCGCTTGACCTCCCAGACGGCGTCGCGGTCGATCAGCGCCCCCTTGCCGAGGACCCGTTCGCGCAGTTCGGCCGCCTCGGCGAGGATCCGGTCGAGCTCTTCGCGGCGCTCGGGTCCCACCAGGGCGTACTCGGGGACCTCCTCGACCCGCAGGTGGACGGGGTCGGGGAAGCGGCGCGACGAGGGGCGGTACGGGGACGGGTCGGTGGGCGTGCCGGGCACTCCCGCGTGCAGCGGGTTGACCTGGACGAAGCCGGCACCGTGCGTGCGGCCCGCCCAGGTGACGAGCTCGCGCAGGTCGCCCAGGTCGCCCATGCCCCAGGAGCGGCCGGACAGCAGGGAGTACAGCTGGACCAGCAGTCCGTACGAACGGCGCACCGGGCCGGGCACCCGCGCGGGGCTGACGATCAGGGTGGCGCTCGCGGTGCGCCCGTCGGGGGCCTCCGCCTCGACGCCGTGGACGCCGAGCGGAAGCCCCGACCAGTCCGGATCGTCGAGGACGGCACCGTCCTCGGTGGTGACCCGCAGGCGGGTGCCCGGTGGCAGGTCCACCGGCGGCTGCGGGGACGGACCGCACCGGCCCTGGGCGTCCCGGTGCCCGTCGCGGTCGCCCTGCCGGCCGTCCTCGTGGTGCAGGACCAGGGTCGGGGGCAGCAGCCGCTCGCGGTCGGCCCGTTCCGCCGCGTCAAGGGCGGCGGACACCGCCTCCGGCGTGGCCGCATCGATGCCCAGGGCGCCGAGGACGGCCACCACGGTGGCGTCCGGCACGGGTACGGAGACGCCCGGGGAGGGGCTGTAGGCGGTGGCGACGCCGTGACGGGCGGCGAGACGGGCCAGGGTCACTTCACACTCCGGGGGACTCCGGGCCGCCCGCGCTGACGGGGGCGGTGGGTTCGCTGGTCAAGGGGGTCACTTCGGCCAGGGCCGGCTCGCTGGTGAGCGGAGTCACCGCGGCCAGGGGCGGCTCACTGGTCAACGGGGTCTCGGCGGCCAGGGCCGGCTCGCTGGTGAGGGGGAACGCATCGGACAGGGGCGGCTCGCCGGCCAGCGGGGCGCCGGCCGGCACCGGCTGCTGCGGAATCCGTATCCGTCCGAGGTGACGGGCGGTCATGGTCACGGGGGTCTCCCGGTTCGTCTCGACAGGTGGTACCTGGGGCAACGAGAAGAGCCCTACCCACCGCACCTCGTTTTACCGGCGGAAAGTGACGAAGTGGCGTCACCCCGCCGAAGGTCTGCCGGGCAAAGGCGACACATCGACCACGCGCATTGACACTTCCCGGCGACGGGTGGTGGGCTCGTGACCTACTCGTGACCAACCGGTGGGGCTGCCGACCCCGGCCGAAGGGAGACCCCGTGCACCTCGGGCGCAGGAAGCGCACGGCGACGGCCGTCGCCGCCGCCGTGATCGGCGGCCTCCTCGGCGGCACCGCATCGGGCTCGGCGCAGGCGGTCCCCACGGCACCGGTGGCCCCGACGGCGCCCGCAGCCCTCAGGGCCCCGTCGGCGCCCGCGGTCCCCGGGGCGCCGGGAGGCCCCGCGGCCCCGACCGCCCCGGCATCTCCCGCCGCGGCGACGACCGCCACCACCCCGCGGGTGCCCGAGGTCTGGCCCCGACCGCAGTCCATGACCGGCACCGGGGCACCCGTGCGCCTCGGCGACGAGGTGACGCTGCTCGCCGACCCCGACGCCGATCCGTATGCGCTCGCCGTCCTGCGCGAACTGCTGAGGGCCGCCGGAGTGCGGACCGTCCACGCCGACCTGCCGGGTCGGGGTCCGGTCGTACGCGCCGCCGGGCCCTCCGGAGAGGGCGCGGAGGAGGCGCTCGCCGCCCTGGGCGTGCCCGAGCGCCTCGACCTCCCCCGCGGCGGCTACCGACTCGCGACGGGCCGGCTCCAGGGCCGGGACACCGTCGTCCTGGACGGGGTCGGCGAGGACGGCCTGTTCCACGCGGTCCAGACGCTGCGCCAGCTCCTCGGCGGCGGGCGGGAGGTTCCCGGCGTCGTCGTCCGCGACTGGCCCGGCACCGCCGAACGCGGCATCACGGAGGGCTTCTACGGACGTCCCTGGAGCCTGGAGCAGCGACTCGCCCAGGTCGACTTCCTGGGGCGGACCAAGCAGAACCGCTATCTGTACGCACCCGGTGACGACCCGTACCGCCAGGCCCAGTGGCGCGAGCCCTACCCGGAGGAACAGCAGGGCGAGTTCCGCGCGCTCGCCGCCCGGGCCCGCGCCAACCACGTGGTGCTCGGTTGGGCCGTGGCCCCCGCCCAGTCCATGTGCCTGGCCTCGGCCGATGACGTGGCCGCGCTGACCGGGAAGCTGGACGCGATGTGGGAGCTGGGGGTGCGCTCCTTCCAACTCCAGTTCCAGGACGCCTCCTACGACGAGTGGCACTGCAAGCGGGACGCCAAGGCCTTCGGGCGCGGGCCGGAGGCCGCCGCCACCGCCCATGCGCGCGTGGCGAACGCCGTCGCCCGATGGCTGACGGAGCGACACCCGGACGCCGAGCCGCTGACGGTGATGCCGACGGAGTACTACCAGGACGGCACGACCGCGTACCGCACGGAGTTCGCCGAGGTGCTCGACGCGGACGTGCGGGTGGCGTGGACCGGTGTCGGCGTCGTCCCCCGCACGATCACCGGCGGCGAACTGGCCGGCGCACACGAGGCCCTGGGCAGCCACCCGCTGGTCACCATGGACAACTACCCGGTCAACGACTACGCGCAGGACCGGCTGTTCCTCGGCCCGTCGACCGGTCGGGAGCCGGCCGTGGCCGCCGGTTCCGCGGCCTTCCTCGCCCATGCCATGGAGCAGCCCGCGGCCTCCCGGGTCCCGCTCTTCACCACGGCCGACTACGCGTGGAACCCGCGCGGCTACCGGCCCGGGGAGTCCTGGCGGGCCGCCGTGGAGGACCTCGCCGGCCCGGACCCCGCGGCCCGCGAGGCGCTGCGCGCCCTGGCCGGGAACGGCTTCTCCTCGATCCTCGACCCGTCGGGCGAATCGGGCTACCTCAAGCCGCTCCTGGCGGCGTTCTGGGGGGCCCGCTCGACCGCCGACCCGGCCGCGCGGCAGAAGGCCGCGAACGAGTTGCGGGCCGCCTTCACCGTGATGCGCCGAGCTCCCGAGCAACTCGCGGACACCGCCGGCGGCACGCTCGACGACGAGACGGCACCGTGGCTGGAGCAGCTCTCCCGGTACGGGCTGGCGGGCGAGACGGCGATCGACATGCTGGTCGCGCAGGCGCGCGGCGACGGCCCGGCGGCCTGGCGGGCGCAGTTGGCCCTGGAGACGCAGCAGAAGGCCCTCCGGGAGAGCCGGGTGACGGTCGGTCCGGGCGTGCTCGATCCGTTCCTCGTGCGTGCGGCGGCGGAGGGGACGGCCTGGACCGGTGCCGACCGGGTCGCCGCGGTCCGTGCCGACCGGACCGCCGACTCGTACACCGTGCGGCTCGACCGGACCCGGTCGGTGGAGGCCCTGACGGTCATGGCCGAGCCGGACCCGACCGGCGCGGTGGGGGACGCGCGGGTGGAGGCGTTCGTCCCCGGCGAGGGCTGGCGGTCGCTCGGCCCGCTGTCCGCATCCGGATGGACGCAGGCCGGGGCGAAGGGGCTGCGGGCGGATGCGCTGCGGGTCGTGTGGAGCAGCGGGGGGCCGGCACCGGAGGTGCGGTCGCTCGTGCCGTGGTTCGCGGACGGACCGCGGGTCGGGCTGGACCTCTCACGCACGGAGACGGACGCGGAGGTCGGCGGCCCGGCCCAGCGGGTGGACGTCGAGTTGACGGGTCGGCGCGCGGGCGCGGTGCGCGGAACACCGACGGCGAAGGCGCCGAAGGGGATCTCGGTGCGGTTGCCGAAGGAGGCCGTGGTGGAACGGGGCGCGCGGACGACCGTGCCGCTGGAGGTCTCGGTGGCGCCGGGCGTGCCGGTCGGTTCGTACCGGGTGCCGGTGTCGTTCGCGGGTGAGGAGCGGGTCCTGACGGTGCGGGCCTTCCCCCGGACGGCGGGCCCGGACCTGGCGCGGGCCGCGACGGCTTCCTCCTCGGGCGACGAGACCCCGGACTTCCCGGCGTCCTCGGCGGTGGACGGCGACCCGGCGACCCGCTGGTCCTCGCCGGCGGAGGACGGCGCCTGGTGGCAGTTGGAGCTGGCCGAGCCGGCCCGGATAGGGCAGGTGGTGCTGCACTGGCAGGACGCGTACGCCTCCCGCTACCGGGTCCAGGTCTCGGCCGACGGGCGCGTCTGGCGGACCGCGGCGACCGTCGAGGACGGCAAGGGCGGGCGGGAGTCGGTCAGGATGGACGCGGCGGACACCCGCTTCCTGCGGGTGCAGGGGGAGAAGCGGGCGACCCGCTTCGGCTACTCGCTCTGGTCCGTGGAGACCTACGCCGTGGCCCCGCAGGAAACGGCGGACGCGAAGGCGGAGGACCAGCAGCCCGCGCAGCCCGCGCAGACCCCGTCCCCGCAGACCCCGTCCCCGCAGTCCGCGCAGACCCCGCCGTCCTCGCCGGACGCCACGCCGCAGGAGGACACGCCGGAGGAGCGGCCCGCCCCCTGAGGGGTGCGCCGCTCCGCGCCGGAGCCCCCGCAGACGCGAAGGGCCCGGCTCACCCCTTCGTCAGCGCCCCCACGGGGGTGTCTGCGACGGAGTCGATCCGGGCCATCACGTCCTCGGCGCCGTACGGTTGGAGGTACGGCAGCCAGCGGGGGTCCCGGTGTCCGGTCCCGATGATCCGCCAGGCCAGACCGCTCGGCGGGGCGGGTTGGTGGCGGAGCCGCCAGCCGAGTTCGCGCAGGTGCCGGTCGGCCTTCACGTGGTTGCAGCGGCGGCAGGCCGCCACGACGTTCTCCCAGGCGTGCGTACCGCCGCGGCTGCGCGGGATGACGTGGTCGACGCTGGTGGCGACGCCCCCGCAGTACACGCAGCGCCCGCCGTCACGGGCGAAGAGGGCCCGGCGGGTCAAGGGAACGGGCCCCCGGTAGGGGACCCGCACGAAGCGCTTCAGTCGCACCACGCTGGGTGCGGGGAGGACTTGGGTCTCGCTGTGCAGGAAGGCGCCCGACTCCTCGAGGCAGAGGGCCTTGCCCTCCAGGACGAGGACGAGTGCGCGGCGGAGCGGTACGACGCCGAGCGGCTCGTACGACGCGTTGAGGACCAGGACGTGCGGCACGGATGCCTCCTATGACGCCGGCGGCGCGTGGCTCGCGCCGGGACGAATTGCTCTCAGTCTCTCCTCATGCCTGGTCGCAGCGCCACCACGTATCGGAATCGGGGTGAACGGCCCGAGGTGTTCTCGACCACATCGGCATCTCTCCCCGATGTCTGCCCAGGTGGAGCCCGCTTCTCCCTCGAACACGGCTACGGGGGCACGTCCGACGCCCCGTTACTGTGGATGGTCTGCGTACGAAATGCCTGGAGGTTGCCCCGTGTACCGGTCCGCCCTGGCGGCTGCCACCGAACCCGACCCGATGCCGACGACCCTGGACGAGGCCGCGGAGAAGGCCACCAACGCGGCGAGCTGGGTGGAGGAGAACTGGTCCAGCTGGTTGAACACCGGGTTGCGCATCCTGCTGATCCTGGTCGTCGCCGTGCTGCTCCGGCTGGCCGTCCGACGGGCCCTGACGAAGCTGATCGAACGGATGAACCGCTCGGCGCAGGCAGTGGAGGGGACGGCGCTCGGCGGTCTCCTGGTGAACACCGAGCGGCGGCGGCAGCGCTCGGAGGCGATCGGCTCGGTGCTGCGCTCGGTGGCGTCCTTCCTGATCATGGGCACGGCCGGTCTGATGATCCTGGGCGCCTTCAAGATCGACCTCGCGCCGCTGCTCGCCTCGGCCGGTGTGGCCGGCGTGGCGATCGGCTTCGGTGCGCGGAACCTGGTGACGGACTTCCTGTCCGGCGTCTTCATGATCCTGGAGGACCAGTACGGGGTGGGTGACTCGGTCGACGCCGGTGTGGCCTCCGGCGAGGTCGTCGAGGTGGGCCTGCGGGTGACCAAGCTGCGCGGGGCGGACGGCGAGATCTGGTACGTACGCAACGGCGAGATCAAGCGGATAGGGAACCTGAGCCAGGGCTGGGCGACGGCCGGCGTGGACGTGACCGTGCGGCCGACGGAGGACCTGGAGCAGGTGCGGTCCGTGATCATGGAGGCGGCGGAGTCCATGGCGAAGGAGGAGCCGTGGAACGAGCGCCTGTGGGGGCCGGTGGAAGTACTCGGCCTGAACGAGGTACTGCTCGACTCGATGACGGTCCGCGTCTCGGCGAAGACGATGCCGGGCAAGGCGCTGGGGGTGGAGCGCGAGCTGCGCTGGCGGATCAAGCAGGGGCTGGACAAGGCCGGCATCCAGCTCGTCGGCGGGGTTCCGGCGCAGGTGGAGGCGGCCGCCGACCCGACGGCGGGCATGGCGGCGCCGTCGGTGTTCGGCTCGACGATCTCCCCGCAGTCGGTGGCGGCGACCCCGCTGCCGAAGCCGGACCTGAACAAGTAGCGACCCGGTACGACGGAGGGCGCCCCACCGGTGAC
>NZ_JBHYMF010000268.1:0-7973 GCF_042742855.1 Streptomyces sp. NPDC058877
GGTGCGGACCGCCCGGCCGAGGTACCGGGGACCGTCAGGCGACGATCAGGTAGATGCCGTACGCCACGGCCGCCAGGCAGAGGCCGAAGCAGGCGTAGGCACTGGTGCGGGCGAGGACGGTGGAGCCTCCCCGGGTCACGGCCTCCTCCTGCTTGGAGAGGGCGACGATGCCGAGGGTGAACAGGCCCACGAGGGCGACGGTCGCGACGAGGCTGATGCCGAAGACGGAGCCGAGAGCTGCCCAGTCGATCTTCATGTGCGGGGTTCCAGTTCCGTGAGCGCGGTCAGACCGCGGTGGCGGGAGCCGGGGGGGCGGCCGGGTCCGCGGGGTTCGGGGTGGGGATGGTGGCCTTCAGGTCCTCGTCCGCGACGGCGGCGACGGAGCCGGCCGGCGGCGGGGTCACGGCCGCGATGGCGGTGGTGACGACGCCCGCGGTCTCGGTCTCGTCCTTGGCCTCGGTCTCGACGTCGTTGACGTTGGTGTGGTCGACGACCTGGCGGCGGGAGAGCAGCCAGATGCCCAGGCAGGAGGCGACCAGGAAGGTCGCGACGGTGTACACGCCCCAGTCGCCCTGGCGGGCCACGAACTCGGCTCCGGCGGCGACCAGGCCGGCGGCCGGCAGGGTCAGGCCCCAGGCGACGAACATGCGGGTGGCGGTCGACCAGCGGACGACGCCGCCCTTGCGGCCGAGTCCCGCGCCCATGACGGCACCGGAGACGGAGTGCGTGGTCGAGAGGGAGAAGCCCAGGTGGGAGGAGGCCAGGATGACGGTTGCCGCGCTGGTCTGGGCGGCGAAGCCCTGCTGCGGCTGGAGGTCGGTGAGGCCCTTGCCCATGGTGCGGATGATGCGCCAGCCGCCCAGGTAGGTGCCGAGCGCGATCGCCGTACCGGCGGAGACGATGACCCAGAGGGGAGGGTTGGAGCCGGGGGCCAGAACGCCGCCGGCGACCAGGGCGAGCGTGATGATGCCCATCGTCTTCTGGGCGTCGTTGGTGCCGTGGGCGAGGGAAACGAGGCCGGCGGAGGCGATCTGGCCGGCGCGGTAGCCCTTCTCCGTCGTCTTGCGGTCCGCCTTCTTGTCGAGGCGGTACGTGAGGCGGGCGGAGAACATCGCGGCCAGGCCGGCGACCAGCGGGGCGGCGAGGGCCGGGATGAGCACCTTGGTGACGACGACGTCGCCGTGGACGCCACTGATGCCGATCGAGGCGACGGTCGCACCGATGAGGCCGCCCATCAGGGCGTGGGAGGAGCTGGACGGCAGACCGACCAGCCAGGTCACCAGGTTCCAGAGGATCGCGCCGACGAGCGCGGCGAGGATCACTTCGGGCTGGATGCCCTCTTCGTTGACCAGTCCCTTGGAGATCGTCTTGGCGACCTCCACGGACAGGAACGCTCCGACGAGGTTCAGTACGGCGGACATGGCCACCGCCGTCTTGGGCTTGAGCGCACCGGTCGAGATGGTCGTGGCCATCGCGTTGGCGGTGTCGTGGAAACCGTTCGTGAAATCGAACACGAGAGCTGTCACGACCACAATGGCGAGCAGCAGCGTGATGTGTTCCATTTACCCAGGCAATCGTTTGACGTCAGTGGCGCGTTGAACTTAGGCAACCTGGGTGAACGGAAGGTGAACTGGGTCGGGCGACGTGGTGTCCCTATCTGGTGTCAAGAGATTCCGCTTGAGTGCCCCCGGTCCCCGGTGTCCACGATGCGGTCACCTTGTGACCGCTGGTAACCCCTTTCCTTTCGGGGTGCCCGTGCCTCACCCCGGGCTGCTTCCCCGCTTCTCGGTCCCGCTGCCCGGACGGAGGTGGACGACCCGGGGGGCCTCCTGGAGGAGACCCATGTCACGCCCCGGAGCCCTCCTCCGCTTTCCCTCCGTCGGTGCCCGTCGGGTGGCAGCCCCCCGTCACCCTGCCGAGACTGGGAGCGTGCGCCCGGCTACAGCGACGGCAGCGGCCGTCACCACCCTGATCGGTGTCGGTGCGGCTGCGGTCGCAGCCGGCCGGTACGCCAGCGACGTCGCCCTCAGGGCGCCGTCCGGACGACCACTGCCCGGAGACCCCAGGCTCACCGTGCACGCCACGGGACCCGAGCGGATCACCCTCACCCGCAGCCTCGCCTCCCTGCGCCCCGGCACCTACGGGATGGAGGCACCCGGCCTGCACGCCGTCCTCGGCCCCGTCCTCGACCGGGTCCCCCACACCGCCGACACCGTCGTCCGCCGCCTGGAGCGGGTCGAACTCGGAGTGCTCGGGCCCGGTGCCCGCGTCCGGCTCACCCCGCAACTCCACCGCGGCACGCCCACCGGCGCCCTCGGGCTGGCCCACGAGGACGTGGAGATCCCCAGCGAGCTCGGACCCCTGCCCGCCTGGCTCGTCGGAGGGCCCCGCACCACCTGGGTGATCGCCCTGCACGGCCTCGGCACCACCCGTGAGCACCCGCTGAACCTCGTCCCCTTCCTCCATCTGCGCAAGATCCCCGTCCTCCTCCCCGCCTATCGGGGCGACGAAGGGGCGCCGGCCTCCCCGGACGGCCTTGCCCACCTCGGGGACTCCGAGTGGCGGGACGTCGACGCGGCCATCCGCTACGCCGTCCGCCGCGGGGCCCGGAAGGTCATCCTGCACGGCTGGGGGACCGGAGCCTCGATGGCCCTGCGGGCAGCCGCGGAGTCCGGAGTGCGCGACCGGATCAGCGGCCTCGTCCTCGACTCTCCGGTGCTGGACTGGGAGGCCACCCTCCGCAACCTCGCCGCGGCCCACCACGTCCCCGGCCTCCTCCTGCCGCTCGCCGTCCGCGCCGCCCAGGCCCGCACGGGCCCGCACGGAGACCGCCTCGCCGCCGCCTCCTCACCGGACGCGCTCCACGTGCCGGTCCTCCTCTTCCACGGCCCCGACGACACGATCGCCCCCTGGGAGTCCTCCGTGGAGCTCGCCGCCCGCCGTCCCGACCTGGTCAGCCTGCAGACCGTGCGGCAGGCCCCGCACGCCTCGATGTGGAACGCCGACCCGGTCCGCTACGAGGAATCCCTGCGTCGCTTCCTCACCCCCCTGCTCTGACGCCCCTTTTCCGCCGGGGACGGGCCGCCGCGGCGCCCGTTCCGACGGGGCCTCCGATTCCGATTGGGCTTTCGGGCCGTCAGCGGGAAGACTGCCCCCGTGACGTCTCGAAAGCCCGATGAACCATTGGTGCGCAACTCCAGACTCCGACTCGTCCGCCCGCAGGCGCTGGCCACCGCTCGACGGGCCGTGGCGACCCGACGGACCCGGCCGGCGCCGAGGCCCCCCGAGGGCACTCCGCCCCGGGCGGAGCTCGCCCGTCAGGCCCGGCAGGTGCTTGCCGATGCCGTACGGATCGCCCGCTGGGTCGCCGTCGAGCGCGGGGCCGACGTGGTGCCCCGGACCGGCTCCGGCACCGTTCCCGTCGAGGAACGGGTCGCGACCGTGCTGGACCTGACACCCGGCCAGATCCGCGCCGGCTGGGACCGCGCACGGCTCGCCGGACTCGTCGAGCTCCACGGCGACACCGCCCGCCCCGGCTGGCGGCTGCACGCCTGGGACCGTGACGACTCCGCCGTCCTGCGCGGCTGGGTCGCCCTCTTCGACGCCTGGTCACTGGTGCACCCGGCCCCCGAGGGCGTCGCCCCGAGCGCCGTCGCCGAAGTCGTCGAGGCCGTCCCGCAGGTGCTCTCGCTGCTCCAGCTCTCCCAGGGGCCGGTTCCGGTACCCGCCCTCCTCGACCTCCTCGGCCAGCGCGTCGAGGAGCTCCGTGGAGAACGCTGCGAGGTGCCGCCCGGCTCCGGGGAGGGGGAGGGGGGCGAACCCGCGCTCGACCGGGCGACCGACCGCGCCTCCGGAGCCGCGGACGCCCCGGCCGGCGACGGGCTCCCGGCCCTCCTCGACTGGGCCCTCGAAGGCTTGGCCTCGGTCGGCGCGCTGACCCTGGAACCCGGTGCGGCGGAGCGCCAGGCCACCCTGACCCCCCTCGGCAATTGGGCGGTCTGGGTCAAGCTGGAGCAGATCTGCGTTGCCGCGCAGAGTCCCGCGGGCAACATCGAGCAGTCCGCCGGGGACATGCTCCGCGGCTGCGCCCGGCTCACCCCCGGTCCGGCCCGCGACGAGTACCGCGCCTGGCTGGCCGCCCGCACCCTGTCCAGCGCCGTGAGTGAACTGCTGACCGTCGCCCGCGGTGAAGACGCCCTCCTGCGCGGGCTCGCCTTCGAGGCGCTCAGGGTCGTCGGTGCCCCGGCGGAGGCCGAGGTGCGAGCCACCGTCGCCGAACCCCCGTTGCGCCCCTACGCCTTGTTGTGGCTGGCCGAGTACGAGGGGGCCGATCCCGACGACGCCCAAGAGGTGCTGACCCGCGAGGAGTTGACCTGGCTCTGGGTGGACACCGCGGCGGCCGTCGCCGACCACGGCGAGAGCGAGCTGCTCGTCCGCCACCTCGACTCCGCCGTGCAGGGCAATGTGCCGGCACTGCTCGAAGAGGTGCGCGCCGTCGGCCACCCCCGTACCGTCCAGGTCCTGGTCGCCCTGGCCGCGGCGCATCCGGACCCGGCCCTGGCCAAGGCGGTCCGGCGGGCCGCCTTCCAGGTCCACACCGGCGGGGCCTGAACGCCGGACTATCCGGCCACGCCGGGGGCGTACGTGCCGAAGCTCCACACGTTGCCCTCGGCGTCACGGGCCGAGTAGTCCCGCGAGCCGTACTCCTGGTCCGTCGGCGGCATCACGATCTCCACGCCCTGCGCCACCGCCCGGGCGTGGTGCTCGTCCACGTCGTCCACGCGCACGTACACCGTGACCGGCCCACCGCCGGCCACGAGCTGGTCGAAGTCGGTGCCGCCGCCCTTGCTGCCGAGCATCACCATTCCGTTCCCGTACGACAGCTCGGCGTGCCTCACCCGGCCGTCCTCGCCCTCGTACACGGCGCGTTCGGTGAAGCCGAAGCCCTCCGTGAGCAGCGTGACCGCCGCCTTCGCGTCCTCGTACCGCAGCGTCGGGCAAATGTCGGGTGTCCCGGCCATCCCGACCACCTCCTCTCGATGTGACCTGGATCTCAGTCTTGCAGTCGCCACTGACAACTCAGCGGAAGGTGTTGCACCGGGCCATGTCGCCGGTGCGGTAACCCTCGTAGAACCACTGCTGTCGCTGGGCCGCCGATCCGTGCGTCCAGCTCTCCGGCGTCACCCGGCCCTGGAACTTCTCCTGGATCCGGTCGTCCCCCACGGCCGCCGCCGCGTCCAGGCCGTCCTGGATGTCCTCGTCGGTGAGTCGCGTCAGCAGCGGCCGGCCGGTCTTCTCGTCCGGGGTGGTCGTCGCGTGCCGCGCCCACACCCCGGCGTAGCAGTCGGCCTGGAGCTCGACGCGCACGGCGTTGGAGCCGGCTCCGGTCCGTCCGTCCTGGGCGCGGCTCAAGGTCCCCATCAGGTTCTGGACGTGGTGCCCGTACTCGTGCGCCACCACGTAGGCCTGGGCGAAGGGGCCGCCGCTCGACCCGAACGTGGTGCGCAGCTCCTCGAAGAAGCCGAGGTCGAGGTAGACGCGACGGTCGCCGGGGCAGTAGAAGGGGCCCACGGCGGAGGTGGCCGCCCCGCAGGCGGTGCCGACCCGCTGGCTGAACATCACGGTGGTGGCGTTCGCGTAGTCGCCGCCCCGGCGCGGGTACTCGCTCCGCCAGTAGTCCTGGACGCTGTTGACGACGGCGACGATCCGGCAGTCCTGGCGCGCGTTGGCGTCCGCGCCCGTCTTGCAGCTCTGGTCCACCTGGGTCGCGGACGAGGAGCTCGCGACCGGTTGGTCACCGCCGGAGGAGAGCCCGAGCTGGTCGGGGCCGACGCCGAAGAACAACCCCAGGACCAGGGCGACGAGGCCGATGACGCCGCCGCCGACGGTCGCCCTGCCGCCCGGGATGCGGCTGTTCCGGACGTCCCGCACCTCCGAGGTGTCCAGATCGGCGTCGTCGTCGAACTGCACGGTCCACCACCCTCCGCGTCACCGTCGCGGCAGTGGCCGCCGTCCTGCGCCGAGTATCGGACGACCTCGTGCGCACCGCCCCTTTTCTAGGGCATTGGCGGGAACATCGGAAAGGCGCCATCCCGTTCCCCTGTCGCGCATGGCCGAAAACCAGTTGCAGGGGCCCGTTAGACTGGCCCCATGGACAGTCTTCCCCGGGACACCCTCCCCTGGGTGCATTAGCGGCGTCGCAGCCCGTCGCCAGTCGTCCCTTCCGTCGTTCCCACTGCCCTGGAGTCTGTCCGTGATCACCGCTTCCGGTATCGAGCTGCGCGCCGGCGCCCGCATCCTCATCGAGTCCGCCTCTTTCCGCGTCGCCAAGGGCGACCGCATCGGCCTCGTCGGCCGCAACGGAGCGGGCAAGACCACCCTCACCAAGTGCCTCGCGGGCGAGGGGCAGCCGGCCGGCGGCACCATCACCCGCTCCGGCGAGGTCGGCTACCTGCCACAGGATCCGCGCACCGGTGACCTCGACGTCCTGGCCCGCGACCGGATCCTCTCCGCCCGCGGGCTCGACGTCCTCATCAAGAAGATGCGGATGAACGAGGAGCGCATCGCCAACGGGACCGGAGCCACCCGCGACAAGGCGCTGCGGCAGTACGAGCGCCAGGAGACGGAGTTCCTGACCAAGGGCGGGTACGCGGCCGAGGCCGAGGCGTCCACGATCGCAGCCGCCCTCGGCCTCCCGGACCGGGTCATGGGTCAGCCGCTGCACACCCTCTCCGGCGGTCAGCGCCGCCGGGTCGAGCTCGCCAGGATCCTCTTCTCGGACGCCGACACCCTGCTCCTCGACGAGCCCACGAACCACCTCGATGCCGACTCCATCGTCTGGCTGCGGGACTACCTGAAGACCTATCGCGGCGGCTTCATCGTCATCTCCCACGACGTCGACCTGGTCGAGACCGTGGTGAACAAGGTCTTCTACCTGGACGCCAACCGTTCCACGATCGACGTCTACAACATGGGCTGGAAGCTCTACCAGCAGCAGCGCGAGGCCGACGAGAAGCGCCGCAAGCGCGAGCGGCAGAACGCCGAGAAGAAGGCCGCGGCCCTCAACTCCCAGGCCGACAAGATGCGGGCCAAGGCCACCAAGACCGTTGCCGCGCAGAACATGGCCAAGCGTGCCGAGCGACTGCTCTCCGGCCTGGAGGCGGTGCGCGCCTCCGACAAGGTCGCCAAGCTCCGCTTCCCCGAGCCGGCGCCCTGCGGCAAGACCCCGCTGACGGCCGAGGGGCTCTCCAAGTCGTACGGCTCGCTGGAGATCTTCACCGATGTGAGCCTCGCCATCGACAAGGGGTCGCGCGTCGTCATCCTCGGCCTCAACGGTGCGGGCAAGACGACCCTGCTGAGGCTCCTCGGCGGCGTCGAGGCACCCGATACCGGCGAGGTCACCCCGGGCCACGGCCTGAAGCTCGGCTACTACGCCCAGGAGCACGAGACCCTCGACCCCGAGCGGACCGTCCTGGAGAACATGCGTTCGGCCGCGCCCGACCTCGACCTGGTCGACGTGCGCAAGACGCTCGGTTCCTTCCTCTTCTCCGGCGATGACGTCGACAAGCCGGCCGGGGTGCTCTCCGGCGGTGAGAAGACCCGGCTCGCGCTCGCGACCCTGGTCGTCTCCTCCGCCAACGTGCTGCTCCTCGACGAGCCCACCAACAACCTGGACCCGGCCAGCCGCGAGGAGATCCTCGGCGCGCTGCGCACCTACAAGGGCGCCGTGGTCCTGGTCACCCACGACGAGGGCGCCGTGGAGGCGCTCGACCCGGAGCGGATCATCCTGCTCCCGGACGGTGTGGAAGACCTGTGGGGTGCGGACTACGCGGACCTGGTGACCCTCGCCTGACGCTCCGGGCAGGCCCTTCGGGGCGGGGTGATCGTTCTGCACTGGATCATTCGGCTCATGGGTGATCCATCATCTGAGTGAGGACATCTCGTACCTCCCGGCGCGGTGCCCGGTCGAACCC
>NZ_JBHYMF010000269.1:0-7963 GCF_042742855.1 Streptomyces sp. NPDC058877
GGGGCAACGACGTCCCCGTGGACTTCGTGTCCTCGGTGGACGTCAGGGGGACGCGGCACCGCACGGCCACCGCCCGGGAGGCCGTGGTCACCCCGCCGGCTGCCCCCTCGCCCGTGAACGTGGTCGGACGACCGCGCTCCTGATGACACGGCCGGTCCGCCCCTCGCTGAGGACGGCCCGACGGCGGCGATCCTCGTGGTCCGCTAAGGATTCCCATGTCCGAAACGTCGCTCGACCGGGAGACCGTCGAGGAATACGCCCGCTGGTTCCGAGCCCTGGCCGACCCCACGCGCATCCGCATCATGCGGTTCCTGAGCAGCCGACCGGGGCCCGTGCCGGCGGGCGAGATCGTCGCCCATCTTCGACTCAACCAGTCGACCGTCTCGCACCACCTGAAGATCCTCCACACCGTCCGCTTCCTGACCAGACGCCGTGCCGGTGCCAGCATCCGGTACGCCGTCAACCCCCGCTGCATCACCGAGTTCCCCAGCGCCGCCGACATCCTCATCGGCGCCCCGGCCCACTCCTGCCGGGAACCGGAATCCTGCTGAAGCCCCCCGAGGCCGCTGCCGTGCCGCACTCGCCGGTATCCGTCCGCGTTCACCCCGCTCGGGATCCGTGGTCCGCGTGGACGCGTTCCGACCGGGGAACAGGGGCTCTCGGAGCGCTCCGGCTCCACCTGCTCGGGTGCGGCGACCGGACCCGCCTCGGCCGCCCTCGTCGGCCGTCCCGCACGCGAAGCCGCGCGGGCCACCGTGGTCCTTCCGGGCCGAGGCGGCACGGGTGAACGAAGGGTGAACGCCCGACGGATATCGATCCTCGGATTCGCCGTCGGATCTTGTCGGCTCGTATGGTGTCAGAATGGCAATTCCTGTGACGGGTATACCGATTGAGGACGTGAGCGCGGAGCGCTGTGTTCCGTGTCCCTCGGGTCTGCTGATCGACCGCGGCGAAGTCGAGTTGCTGACAACGCGGTTGAAGGCGATGGCCGACCAGACCCGCCTTCAGATCATCCACCTCATCGACCAGTCGCCGACCGGAGAGCTCTGCGTCTGCGACCTGACCGAGTCGCTCGTCCTGGCGCAGCCCACGGTGAGCCGTCACCTGAAGATCCTCACCACGGCAGGGCTGCTGAGCCGTGAACAGCGGGGAACCTGGGCATGGTTCTCGATCCGTTGGGACGTCCTTCAGGAGCTCAGGCAGCACGCCTTCCCCCGGAGCACCGACTGCTCGCGGCCCTGACCGCTCCGGTTCAACCTGCCGACGCCGCGTCCATCTCTGCGATGAGATCCTCGACGAGGTCCCTGATGGCGTCGCGGATGAGGCGCACCGCCTCCACCCCTTGCCCGGCGGGGTCGTCGAGCTTCCAGTCGAGGTAGCGCTTGCCGGGGAAGACCTCGCACGTGTCCCCACAGCCCATCGTGACGCACACGTCCGACACGCTGACGGCTTCCGAGGTGAGGATCTTGGGGACCTCCGCGGACATGTCGATGCCGACTTCGCGCATCGCTTCGACCGCCGCCGAGTTCACCGCCGAGGCCGGCGCGGAGCCTGCCGAACGGACCTCGATCCGGTCGCCGGCCAAGTGACGAAGCCATGCGGCGGCCATCTGTGATCGACCGGCGTTGTGAATGCAGACGAACAGGACGGAGGGCATTCGGGCCACCCATGTCTCCTCAAGTAGGCTTTGATACAAAGGCGTTGAAAAGATCCGGCAGTTGACGCCGGTCGTGCTCGGTGTGTCACGATCAGACCATGCTGACGTCGGTGAACGCGGAACTGCTGAGGGCTCTGGCCGACCCTCTGAGGCTTCGCGTCGTGTGCCTGCTTGCCCGTGAGTCGCTGTGTACGACTCATCTCGTCGAGGAGACGGGCGCGCGGCAGACGAACCTGTCGAACCATCTCCGGGTCCTCCGGGAAGCCGGTGTCGTGGAGACCGAGCCCTGCGGACGCTTCACCTACTACCGGCTGTGCCCCCAGGTGCTGGCCGATCTGGCCGTGCTCTTCGGCGCTCTGGCCGACGGAGCACGCGAAGCCCCCGTGCCTCGACGGCCCTGCGGTTGAAAGTCCGGGCGATTTCTCCTTCGGGGCGCCCGCGTCATCCTGCTGTCCACCCGCCCGCGCCCCCGCGGGCTGCGGGTCGCGATCCGTGCACGAACGTTACTCCCTCCCCATCTCTCTGGCGACCCCGGTGCAGGTGGTCCGACCGTGCCGGCGACCGCGTCGGGCAGGTTGAACCCGGAGCCATCCGTCACATCTGAATCATCGATGGCCACCGATCGAATTTCGCCATGCATCGTACGATCCAGATGTCTTCTCGCAGTCCTGGCGACGGAATTCGCAGGAGTCGCAAGGCATGCGGGCTCCTTTGATCCTTACAGGCTCCATCTGCGCGAATGGCAAAGCGGAGTAGCCTCGACGGCTTTCGCAAGCCCCCTCAGAGGTGGGCGAACCGGGGCAGGGGCGCCGTGTGGCGGTGACGCCCGGAGAGGGATGGCCCTTCGGTCATTCATCGATCTATTGACATACATCGCTTAATGCTGGCAGGGTTCCGGCCGTCGGCCGACAGTGCCGTTGCCGATCTGGGCCTGCCCCGCTCCATCGGCCGGCCCAGGCCCCGACCACACGTCGACGCAAAGGTTCCCGCCATGGTCGCCACGCCCCACCCGCACTCGCCCACGACCGAGGCACCGGTCCTGCTCCTCATGGGCAGCGGTGACCGCCGCTACCGGGAGTACATCGTGGCAGCCGTCTCACGCCACTTCCGTCTGTGGCTCCTCGACGCCCACGAGCCGAGCTGGCAACTGCCGTACGTGGAGGGGACCTCGCTCCTCGACCCCAAGGACCTCGACGAACTCCTCGCCGAGGCGAAGAAGGTCATGCAACGGCTGCCCGTCGCAGGTGTCTTCACCTACGACGAGTCCCTCGTGCACGCCGCCGCCCGCCTCGCCGAAGCCCTCGGCCTGCCCGGAAGCGCGCCCGACGCGGTGCTCTCCTGCCGGGACAAGGCGACCACCCGGGCACGCCTGGCGGCCGCCGACGTGCCGCAGCCGGCCTGCACCCCGGTCTCCACGGCGGCCGAGGCGCGCCGTGCGGCCGACGCGACGGGCTATCCCGTGGTGGTCAAGGCTCGTGGACTCGCCGGCAGCCTCGGTGTCGTCCGGGCCGACCACGGTGATGCCGTCGAGGCGGCCTTCGAGGCGGCCAGCTCCGCCAACTGGCCCGGAGTCCCCCGCTACGAGGCCGACGTCCTGGTCGAGGAGTACCTCACCGGTCCCGAAATCAGCATCGACGCGGTCGTCGTCGACGGCGTGTGCACCCCGATGGTCGTGGCGCGCAAGCAGACCGGCATGGAACCGTACTTCGAAGAGACCGGCCACGTCGTCGACGCCGCTGACCCCCTCCTCCAGGATGCCGAACTCCTGGACCAACTGCACCGCATCCACAAGGCGCTCGGCTTCGAACACGGCTCCACGCACACCGAGTTCAAGCTCACCCCCAAGGGCCCCCGTCTCGTCGAGATCAACGCGCGCCTCGGCGGCGACTTCATCCCCCTCATCGGGATGCTCGCCACCGGCACCGACCCGGCAGTCGCAGCCGCCCACGTGGCCGCGGGGCTCACCCCCGACACCGCGCCGAAGGCGCAGAGGACAGCAGCCATCAGGTTCCTCTACCCGGAGGCCGACTGCGAGGCGATCGAGGTGAGCGTCCGCGCCGACCTCTTCGGCCCTACGGTGCACAGCGCGGTCGCGACGGCCGGCCCCGGCACCCGGCTGGCACTTCCGCCCCGGGCGTACATGAACCGGTACGGCTACGTCATCGCCGTCGGCGAGGACCCCGAGCAGGTGACCGCTGACGTGGAGGCCGCGCCCGCCCTGGTCGAACTGCGGTCGCGTCCGCTGACCGATTGACCGGTTCCACCTCTCAGGCCCCAAGGAGCCGCCACCCGTGAGCATGCCCTTCGACCAGCCGTCATTGTGTTGGGACGACAACGCGATCGTCACCCTCGACCAGCGTGCGCTGCCCCACGAGAAGCGACGCCTGCGCCTGGACACCGTGGACGACGTCATCACCGCCATCACGACGCTCGCGGTACGGGGCGCCCCCTCCATCGGACTCGCGGGCGCCCTGGGCGTCGCGCTCTCGGCACACGCCCACTGCTCGCCGGGCATCACCGGCGGCGGACAGGAGGCCGTGCGCGCCGACGCCCAGCGGCTCGCCGCAGCCCGTCCGACGGCCGTCAACCTGGCACGGGCCGTCGACCGGGCCCTCGGGAGGCTCCCCGACGGCCCGGAAGCGGTGCTGGCCGAGGCCACCACCATGATCGACGAGGACCGGGCGGTCAACCGACAGATGGTCGCCCACGCGGTCCAGGCCGTACTGGACCGCTGCCCGCAGCGACCCCTGCGGTTCCTGACCCACTGCAACACCGGCCGGCTCGCGACCGCGGCCGTGGGCACCGCCCTCGGCACGGTCCTCGCCCTCGCCGACGCCGGAAAGGTCACCGAGGTCCTCGTCGACGAGACCCGGCCACTCCTGCAGGGCGCCCGACTGACGGCCTGGGAACTGGCAGAGGCCGGCGTGCCGCACCGCGTGTGCGTCGACAGCGCGGCCGCCGCGGCCATGGGCCGGGGGCTCGTCGACTGCGTCCTCGTCGGAGCCGACCGGATCACCGCGCGCGGGGACGTGGCCAACAAGATCGGCACCTACGGACTGGCGATCGCCGCTGCCCACCACGGCGTCCCCTTCATCGTCGTGGCCCCCGAGTCGTCGTGGGACAGGTCCCTCGTCGACGGCCGGGACATCGTCATCGAGGAACGTGACCCGGACGAGGTGACCTCCTACGGAGAGGTCCGCACCACGCCACCCGGCACGCGCGCGTACAACCCCGCCTTCGACGTCACCCCGGCCTCCCTGATCACCGCCATCGTCTCCGAGCACGGTGTCCACCACGCATCCGGGGCAAGGGCATGAGTTACGTGCCGTCCACCGTCGCAGGCAAACGGACCGCCCAGCAGTTGGCCGACGTCTCCCGCACCCTGTACGAGCGCGGATGGATGCCGGGCACGTCCGGCAACGTCTCCGTGCGACTGCCCGACGATCCCGGCCGGGCGCTGATCACGGCAAGTGGCCGGGACAAAGGCGAACTGACCGCCCGGGACGTGGTGGAGGTCGACGCCCGCACGGGCCGGGCGTCCCATCCCGGCCAAAACCGCCCCTCGGCGGAGACCTCCATCCACGCAGCGGTCTACCGCGTCACCGGGGCCCGCGCCGTCATTCACGTCCACTCCCCGTACGCCACCGTCGTCGCTCACCGCGCCGCCGCCCTGGACGCCGTCTCCTCGGTACGAGTGGACCGCTTCGAGCTGCTCAAGGGACTGGGGCTGAAGGACCCGACCTTCACGGACCTGCCGGTGTTCCCCAACTGGCCCGGGGTCGACCGCATCGCCGACGACGTCGCCGGCCATCTCGCGACCTACCGGGAAGGCCCGCCCGGCCTGCTCCTGGCCGATCACGGCATCACCACGTGGGGCGACTCCCTGGGGCAGGCGAAGAACCGGCTCGAATGCCTTGAGTCGCTCTGCCAGCTGCTCGTGATCTCCCAGTCCGAGCTGCACGTCTCCCGTGCCTGAAGAACCCGACGACAGGACCACACCATGACCTTGCTGCAGATCATGCCGGACGACGCACCGGACACCGTGCTGCTCCGCACGCAGGACGAGGAGACCATCGCACGAGCCCTGCGGGAGCGGTCGGTCTCCTTCACCCGCTGGCCGCTACGCGCACGGGTGACACCACAGACCTCGTCCGAGGAACTGCTCGGCGCCTACCGCGTCGAGGTCGACGAACTGTGCGCCGACCGAGGGCTGCGCCTCGTCGATGTCGCCCGTCTGCACCCCGAGGAAGGAGCGGAATGGCAGGAGCGCGCGGCCGAGGCCCGGTCGACCTTCCTCGACGAGCACCGCCACGCCGAGGACGAGGTCCGGTTCTTCGCCCAGGGCACCGGCTGCTTCTACCTGCACCTGGACGACCGCGTGTACGCCGTGGTGTGCGAGGCCGGTGACCTGCTGTCGGTCCCGGCCGGCACCCGGCACTGGTTCGACATGGGACCCGTACCGGACTTCTGCGCCATCCGGTTCTTCGAGAAGGAGGACGGTTGGGTGGGCGACTTCACCCGGGAGCCCGTCGCCGAAGGCTTCCCCCGCCTCGACGCGCTGCTGCGGGAAGGATGATGCCGGGCAGCCGACGGGCGCGAGACCCCGAGAACGGGCCGCGGGCCGTCGTCCTCGACATCGAGGGAACCACCGGCTCCCTCAGCCACGTACGTGACGTCCTCTTCCCCTACGCGCGCGAGCGCTTGGCTCCCTGGCTCGCCGCTCACCGCGGCACCGCACCCTGGCGGCACATCCTCGACGCGGTCACCGCCCACACCGGGGCACCCCAGGACGAGGCGAGTGCCCTGGCGCTCCTGGAGCAGTGGGCCGATGCCGATGTGAAGGCGGCGGCGCTGAAGACGCTGCAGGGACTGATCTGGGCCGGCGGCTACGCGGCGGGCGAGTTGCACGGCCACGTGTACCCGGACGTGCCGCCCGCACTGGAGCACTGGAAGTCCCGGGGCACGGGCCGCTTCATCTACTCCTCCGGCTCCGTGGCCGCCCAACGGGACTGGTTCGGCCACACTGCCCACGGCGACCTCCGCCCGCTGCTCGACGGCTACTTCGACCTGACGACGGCCGGCCCCAAGGCGGACGTCGACTCCTACCGTGCGATCGCGGCGGACCTGGGGCACGCCCCCGTCGACCTGCTGTTCGTCAGTGACGTCGGTGCCGAGCTCGACGCCGCGGGCGAGGCCGGCTGGCAGACGGTGGCCGTGCGCCGCCCCGATGACGAACGTGCGGCAGTGACCGGTCACGAGGCCGTCGCCTCTCTCACCCCACTCCTTTCCCGACCCGGCCCGGGGAGATCGACGGCGCCGGTCGCCGCGCACACGCAGGAGGACCCGAGCGATGAGTGATCCGTCCGGCACGGAGCCGAAGGCCGACGTCGCGGTCATCGGCGGGAGCGGCTTCTACGAACTCCTGGAGTCGGTACGGCGCGTCGAGGTCACCACCCCCTACGGCGCACCCTCCGACGCGGTGTCCATCGGCATCGTGGGCGACCGCAGGGTGGCCTTCCTGCCCCGGCACGGCAGCCACCACGAACTCCCCCCACACCGCATCAACTACCGCGCCAACATGTGGGCGTTGCGTTCGCTGGGGGTGCGGCAGGTCCTCGCGCCCTGCGCCGTCGGCTCACTGCGCGGTTCCCTCGGTCCTGGAAGCATCGCCGTCCCCGATCAGCTCGTCGACCGGACTGCCGGCCGCGTCCAGACGTACTACGAGCACGGCGCCGCCCACGTACCGTTCGCCGACCCGTACTGCGCGTCCGGCCGCGCGGCCGTGCTCAAGGCCGCGGGGGAGACGGGCGTCGGCGTCCACGACGGGGGAGTGATGGTGGTCGTCGAAGGACCCCGGTTCTCCACCAGGGCCGAGTCCCAGTGGTATGCCGCAGCAGGTTGGTCCCTGATCAACATGACCGGGCACCCCGAAGCCGTACTCGCCCGTGAACTCGCCCTCTGCTACACCTCCATGGCCCTGGTCACCGACTACGACGCCGGCGTGGAGCACGGAGAAGGCGTCTCGCAGGACGAGGTGTTCCGCGTGTTCGCGGCAAACGTGGAACACCTGAAGGGCCTGGTCCTGAAGACCGTCCAGGTCCTGGACCGCGAGCGGGCGTGCGCGATCGAACGGCTCTGCGTGGGGGAGAGCGGCCGGGCTGCGAGCATCCGTCCTCCCCGGGGTCGTCCTCCGGGGGTCCGGCCGCGAGGCGGAGGGCGTCGGAGAGGTCGAGGAGCATCGAGCGGGCTTCGCCGTTCGCGGGGTCGCCTTCGAGGGCTTCGAGGCGGGTGAGCGCGGTCGTGGCG
>NZ_JBHYMF010000270.1:0-7783 GCF_042742855.1 Streptomyces sp. NPDC058877
AGCCCCGGGGCTCGGAAGGAGGACCCGCTTGCGCAATGCCCCCGGGGACGCTCCTGGGAGGGTGGGAAGGGGCCCGGCGGGGGCTGCGGTCAGGAGCTCGGGCCGGATTCGCGGGGGCAGGGCCCGCAGGCCGGTCACGACCCGCTCCCGGAGAACGCGTCGACGGCCATGGCGGCCAGCAGGGCCACTCCGTTGAGCCCGCAGAAGAGGACGAACGCCCCCAGGGCGATGTTGAGGCGCCGCACGGACGGCTCCTGCAGCACCACCGCGTCCGACGGGTCCCGGGGGTCGTAGCCGACCCGGACGTTCGGTGCGAAGCCCAGGTGGGGGAGGGTGCGGTTCGTGCCCGCGGTGTCCGTGTAGAGGCACATCCCGGGCATGTCGACCGTCGAGGCGACGACGGTGATGCCGTGCTTGAGCAGGCGCCGCTCGCGGTTCCACGTCCACACGTGGTACGCACCGAAGCCGAGGCCCGCCGTCGTGATCACTCCGATCGGCACGCCGGCGATGGCGAGGGCGAGGCCGTCGCCCCCCGCCGCTCCGACGGCCACGCAGAGGGCGACGACCGTGCCGAGGCACCCGAACACGAACCGCTTGAGGCGGCGCACGAACTGCTCGCGTCGGGAGGAGGCGAGGGCGTGCAGGACGGTGCAGGCCGCGCCGTCGATCTCCTCGGTCTGCTCGGGCAGCCGTGCGTTCACGGCATCGGCGAAGGCGAGGGCGGCTGCCTCGCTCACGTCCTCGATCCGATGCACGGTGGGCTCGACCCCGGCCGGGGCCCTCAGTTCGACGGCGACGGACCGCCCTTCGGCGTGGATCCGGGCGATGGCGAAGGCGGGCACGTGGAGCTCTTCGCCGGGGCGCTCCAGGATCAGTCCGTCGTTCTCGGCGCTCAGGACGGTGCCGCGACGGCCTTGGAGGACGGGTGGGGACGAGGTATTTGACATGGACAGGATCGTAAGGACGGGGGCGCCCCGGAAGCCCGTCGGGGCCGCCCCGTCCGGAGGCCCTCCGCCGTGCCCGGCCCGGACGCGGCCGGGCGGCCCGGCCCCGTCCCGGCCCTACGCCGGGAACCTCCGGGTCACCCAGCGCCAGGCGAGTTCGAGCAGGATTCCGCCCGCCGCCGCGATGGCGACCGCCGTCCAGGGCATGGTCACGCCGACCAGCTTGAGGGCGAAGAAGTCCTGGAGCCAGGGGACGACGAGGACCAGGAGGAAGGCGGCGGACATGGCGGTGACGAGGGCGAGGCGCCACCAGGTGTAGGGGCGGGCGATGATCGCGAGGACCCAGAGGGACACCAGGAAGAGGGTCAGGGTGGCCGCGCTGGTCTCGGCGCCCAGGGAGTCCGGGCCCGTGTAGTGGTGGCGGGCCAGCAGATAGGTGGTGAAGGTGGTCGCCGCCGCGATGACGCCACCGGGAACGGCGTACCGCATGACCCGGCGCACGAAGTTCGGTCTGGCGCGCTCCTTGTTGGGGGCCAGGGCGAGGAAGAAGGCCGGGACGCCGATCGTGAGGGTGGAGAGCAGGGTCAGGTGGCGGGGGAGGAAGGGGTACTCCACCTGGGAGCAGACGACCAGGACCGCGAGCAGCACCGAGTAGACCGTCTTCGTGAGGAAGAGGGTGGCCACCCGGGTGATGTTGCCGATGACCCGGCGGCCTTCCGCCACCACCGAGGGCAGGGTCGCGAAGCTGTTGTTGAGGAGGACGATCTGGGCGACGGCCCGGGTGGCCTCCGAACCCGAGCCCATCGAGACGCCGATGTCCGCGTCCTTCAGCGCCAGGACGTCGTTGACGCCGTCCCCGGTCATGGCGACGGTGTGCCCGTGGGACTGGAGGGCCGCCACCATGTCCCGCTTCTGCCGTGGGGCGACCCGGCCGAAGACGGCGTTCTCGTCGAGCGTCTTCGCCATCTCCTCGCGGTCGGCGGGGAGGAAGCGGGCGTCCACCGTGTGCTCCGCACCGGGCATGTCGAGCTTCCCGGCCACCGCGCCCACCGAGACCGCGTTGTCACCGGAGATGACCTTGGTGGCGACGTCCTGGTCGGCGAAGTAGGCGAGGGTGTCGGCGGCGTCGGGCCGCAGCCGCTGTTCCAGGACGACGAGTGCGGTGGGGCGGGCGTCCTCGGCGACCGCGGGGGAGTCGAGTTCCCGGACCGTACGGGCGAGGAGGAGGACCCGCAGGCCCTGCTCGTTGAGGTGGTCGATCTCGGCGAGGGCCGGGTCGCCGTCCTTGAGCAGGACGTCCGGGGCGCCCAGCAGCCAGGTCGAGTTCTCGCCGTCCCCCTCGCTGAAGGACGCGCCGCTGTACTTGCGGGCCGAGGAGAACGGCAGCGACTCGGTGCAGCGCCACTCCACCGTGTCCGGGTAGGCGTCGATGATGGCTTGCAGGGAGGCGTTCGGGCGCGGGTCGGATTCGCCGAGGGCGCCGAGCACCTTGCGCACGTAGGACTCGTCGGAGCCGTTGAGCGGGCGGAGCTCCGTGACGTCCATGCCGCCTTCGGTGAGGGTGCCCGTCTTGTCCAGGCAGACCACGTCGACCCGGGCGAGGCCCTCGATGGCCGGCAGTTCCTGCACCAGGCACTGTTTGCGGCCGAGCCTGATCACGCCGATCGCGAAGGCGACGGAGGTGAGCAGGACGAGGCCCTCGGGGATCATCGGCACGATGCCGCCGACCGTGCGGGCGACGGCGTCCTTGAGGTTGTTGTCCTTCACGACGAGCTGGCTGATGACGAGCCCGGTCGCCGTCGGGACCATCATCCACGTCACGTACTTGAGGATCGTGGAGATGCCGGTGCGCAGTTCCGAGTGGACCAGGGTGAAGCGGGAGGCCTCTTCGGCGAGCTGCGCCGCGTACGCCTCGCGGCCGACCTTGGTGGCGGTGAAGGCGCCGCCGCCGGCGACCACGAACGAGCCCGACATGACCGGGTCGCCGGGGCGTTTGACGACCGGGTCGGCCTCGCCGGTGAGGAGGGACTCGTCGATCTCCAGGCTGTCGGCCTCCGCCACCTCGCCGTCGACGACGACCTTGTCTCCGGGGCCGAGCTCGATGAGGTCGCCGAGGACGATCTCCGAGGTGGACAGTTCGGCGGCGGCGCCGTCGCGCCGGACGGTGGGTTTCGCCTCGCCGATGACCGCGAGGCCGTCCAGGGTCTTCTTGGCGCGGAGCTCCTGGATGATGCCGATGCCGGTGTTGGCGATGATCACGAAGCCGAAGAGGCTGTCCTGGATCGGCGCGACGATGAGCATGATCACCCACAGCACGCCGATGATCGCGTTGAAGCGGGTGAAGACGTTGCCCCGGACGATGTCGGCGGTGGAGCGGGAGCTGCGCAGCGGGACGTCGTTGACCTCGCCGCGGGCGACGCGTTCGGCGACCTCGGCCGAGGACAGGCCGGCGGGGCGGTGCACGACGGGCGGTCCGGTGGTCGCCGTCCCGCTGCCGCCCGTGTCGATCTTCGCCCGCTGAGTCATGGTTTCGACGTTACGACCGGAATCGACCGTTCACCTGCCGAAGGGGCGCAAGATCAGACCGAGGGATGAGCGGAATCGTTCCCTGGTGCTAGGCGTCGAGGCGGGTCTCGGGGTCCCCCGTCGCGTCTGCCGCCGCATGCCTCTTGATCGCCGCGTCCCGCTTCCGCACGTACCAGATGCCGATCAGGCCGAGCCCCGCGCCGGCCAGGCAGGTCCACACCCACCAGCCGAGGTCCCGGTCGGCGAACCAGCCGTAGAAGGGAACCTGGACGAGGAAGAGGACGAACCAGAGGATCGTGCCGCCGGTGATGGTGGCGACGACGGGCCCTTCGAGGGGCTCGGGTGCCTCGTGCTTCGGTGTCCACTTCGCCATGGGGATCAGTTTAGGTCGCACCCTTGTGTCCCCCTGCACGGTCTACGCGCGGAGATAGACGCTCACTCGCTCATGTGTTCATACTGAAACGGTTTGCCTCAGGCAGGTTCCCTTCGTATGAACCGCCAAGAAGGACTTCTCCGAACCTCCGAAGAGGAACCCCATGAGCACCACGGCCACCGCCAAGGCCATGCCGCCGGAGACCCCTGGGACCCCCGTCTCCGCCCTCGACCGCTTCTTCAGGATCTCCGAGCGCGGTTCGACCGTCGCCCGGGAGGTCCGGGGCGGTTTCGCCACCTTCTTCGCGATGGCCTACATCATCGTGCTGAACCCGATCATCCTCGGCAGCGCCAAGGACATGTACGGGCACCAGCTCGACGGCGGACAGCTGGTCACCGCCACGGTGGTGAGCGCGGCCTTCTCGACCCTGCTCATGGGCGTCATCGGCAACGTGCCGATCGCCCTCGCCGCCGGCCTCGGCGTCAACACGGTCGTCGCGCTCCAGCTCGCGCCCAAGATGTCCTGGCCGGACGCGATGGGCATGGTCGTCCTCGCCGGCATCGTCGTGATGCTGCTCGTCGCGACCGGTCTGCGCGAGCGGGTCATGAACGCCGTCCCGCTGGGCCTGCGCAAGGGCATCGCGATCGGCATCGGCCTCTTCATCATGCTGATCGGCCTCGTCGACTCGGGCTTCGTCTCCCGCATCCCCGACGCCGCGCACACCACCGTCCCGATCCAGCTGGGCGGCGACGGGCACCTCACCGGCTGGCCGGTCCTCGTCTTCGTCCTGGGCACGCTCCTCACCCTCGCCCTGATCATCCGCAAGGTGCCGGGCGCGATCCTCATCTCCATCGTGGCGATGACGGCCCTCGCCATGCTGGTCAACGCGGTCGCGACCGTCCCCTCCTGGGGCCTCACCACCCCGGAGTGGCCCGGCAATCCGATCGCCACGCCGGACGTGGGCCTGCTCGGTGAGTTCAGCCTCTTCGGCGGCTTCGGCAAGGTCGGCCTCCTGACCGGCTGCCTCTTCGTCTTCACCGTGCTGCTGTCCTGCTTCTTCGACGCGATGGGCACGATCCTGGGCGTCGGCGACGAGGCCAAGCTGATGGACGAGGACGGCAACTTCCCCGGCATCAACAAGGTGCTCCTGGTCGACGGCCTGGCCGTCGCCTCCGGTGGTGCGAGCTCTTCCTCGGCGACCACCTGCTTCGTGGAGTCCACGGCGGGCGTCGGCGAGGGTGCCCGTACGGGTCTCGCCTCGGTCGTGACCGGCGGTCTGTTCTCGGTGGCGCTGTTCCTCACGCCGCTCGCCACCATGGTCCCGTCGCAGGCGGCGACGCCCGCGCTGCTCGCGGTCGGCTTCCTGATCCTGGCCGGTTCGGTCAAGGACATCGACTGGAGCGACTACACCATCGCGGTGCCGGCGTTCCTGGCCATGGTGATGATGCCGTTCACGTACTCGATCACGAACGGCATCGGCATCGGCTTCATCGCGTTCAGCGTGCTGCGTCTCGCGGCCGGCCGGGGCCGTGAAGTCCCGGTTGCCATGTACGTGGTGTCGGCGGTCTTCGTCTTCTACTACGCGATGCCGGCGCTCGGCCTCACGTGATCACCGGCGTGATCGCCGGCGTGATCGCCGTCACCGGCCGCGCTCGCGGCTGAACCGTAGAACTTCTCCGTCTCGTCGACCGCGGTTTTGAACCGCTGGTCGAAATCCTCGCGAATGAGCGTCCGGGCCACGTAGTCCTGGACGCTCATTCCTCTTTTGGCGGCGTGACTCCTGAGCCGGTCGAGCAGCTCACCGTCGATGCGCAGGCTGAGCACTGTCGATCCCATGCCGTTCAGGGTCAGGGCTGCCGGGGCCCCTTTGCGTCACTTTCCGGATCCGACTCACTCATTTGGGTGATGCATGGATACCGAAGCGTGATCTGCCGGGCGGCGCGCTGCCGCCCTTCCGGCGGAGTTCCGTGCGGCCATGGGTGTGACGCACGTGACGTCCGGGCATTCCGGTTGGTATTTAGACAGAGTAATGAGTTAGGCTAACGACTATGCCAGACCTGTCCCACGGCACCGCCGACGCCGCCGCCGTGAACGCGCTCCGCTCCTCCGTCATGAGACTGGGCCGACGCCTCAAACACCAGCGCGTCGACGAATCGCTGAGCCCCACCGAGATGTCGGTGCTCGGCACCCTGTCGCTCTGCGGCTCCGCCACCCCCGGTGAGCTGGCGCGCAAGGAGCACGTCCAGCCGCCGTCGATGACCCGCATCGTCGCACTGCTCGAAGCCAAGGGACTGGTCCGGCTGGAGCCGCACCCCGACGACCGCCGGCAGAAGGTCGTCAGTCAGACCGAGCAGGCCGAAGCCATGCTCGAAGAGTCCCGCCGCAAACGGAACGCCTGGCTGGCCACCCTCGTCGAGGGCCTGGACGAGGACGAATGGGCCAAGCTGCGCGCCGCCGCCCCGGTCCTGGAGAAGCTCGCCCACCTGTAACCGAGGCGCCAAGGAGGCGACGCACTTTGAGCACGGGACCCGGAGCAGACTCCGCACCCGTCCGCACACCCGCACACCGAACCCGCCGGGGCGGGGGGACCTTCTCCTCGCTCAAGATCCGGAACTACCGGCTGTTCTTCACCGGAGCGATCGTCTCCAACACCGGTACGTGGATGGCCCGGATCACCCAGGACTGGCTGGTCCTGAGCCTCACCGGCTCGGCCGCCGCCGTCGGCATCACCACCGCCCTGCAGTTCCTGCCGATGCTGCTCTTCGGGCTGTACGGCGGCGTCATCGCCGACCGCTACCCGAAGCGGCGCCTGCTCCTCGTCAGCCAGGCCGCCCTCGGGCTGTGCGGGCTCGCGCTCGCCGCACTCACCCTGTCCGGCTCCGTCCAGGTCTGGCACGTCTATCTGATCGCCTTCCTCCTCGGCATGGTGACGGTCGTCGACAACCCGGCGCGGCAGTCCTTCGTCTCCGAGATGGTCGGCCCCGACCAACTCCGCAACGCCGTCTCCCTGAACTCGGCGAACTTCCAGTCCGCGCGGCTCATCGGCCCCGCCGTCGCCGGCGTCCTCATCGCCGGGGTCGGCAGCGGCTGGGCCTTCCTCCTCAACGGCCTGTCCTTCCTCGCCCCGCTCCTCGGCCTCCTGCTGATGCGCACGAGCGAGCTCCACAAGGTCGAGCGCGCCCCGCGCGGCAAGGGCCAGCTGCGGGAGGGACTGCGGTACGTCGCCGGGCGGCCGGACCTGCTCTGGCCGATCGTCCTGGTCGGCTTCATCGGCACCTTCGGCTTCAACTTCCCGATCTGGCTCACCGCCTTCTCCGGTGACGTCTTCCACGTCGGAGCCGGTGCGTACGGCTTCCTCAACACGCTGATGGCCGTCGGCTCCCTGGTGGGCGCCCTCGCCGCGGCCCGGCGCGGTTCCACCCGCCTGCGGATGTTGGTGATCGCCGCGGCCGTCTTCGGCGTCCTGGAGATCGCCGCCGCGCTGTCGCCGGCGTTCTGGGTGTTCGCGCTGCTGCTCGTGCCGATCGGCATGGTCGGCCTCACGGTCAACGTCACCGCCAACTCGGCCGTCCAGATGGCCACCGACCCGACCATGCGGGGCCGGGTGATGAGCCTGTACATGATGGTCTTCACCGGCGGCACCCCGATCGGCGCCCCGCTCCTCGGCTGGGTCACCGACACCTACGGCGCCCGCACCGGCTTCGCCGCCGGCGGCGTGATCTCGCTCGCCGCGGCGGTCGTGGTGGGCCTGGTCCTGGCCCGGGTCGGCGGCCTCAAGGTCGCGATGGGCTGGCACCACGGCCACCCGAGGGTGCAGTTCGTGGCGCGCGAGCGGCTGGCGACGGCCGCGTAGCCCCGGGCGGGCGGAGGCCCCGCACGACGGCAGGTCCCGCACGACGGCAGGTCCCGGCTTCGGGGAGCGACCCGCTCCCCGAAGCCG
>NZ_JBHYMF010000271.1:0-7646 GCF_042742855.1 Streptomyces sp. NPDC058877
GTTCAGGCGTACTGGGCAACGAGGCTGCGCGGGCGGATGTCGGTCCAGTTGGTGGTGATGTACTCCATGGCGTCCGTACGGCTTCCCACACCCCAGACGCTGTGCCAGCCGGCGGGCACAGCGGCGAAGGCCGGCCACAGGGAGTGCTGGCCCTCGTCGTTCACGACGACGTGGAATGAACCTTCGGCATTGTCGAACGGGTTGACGGAATCACTCATGACTGGCTCCTCATTTCTTCCTTCTGGAGTGCGGAGAGTTTCTCCGCAACTATTTTGCCGATCTTTTCGAGAGGCTCGGGCTCGGCCATCTGGAGGTGACCGCATTCCATGGTGTGGTTGTCGATGACGCCCTCGGTGAAGGGAATCCAGGTGGCGGCCAGGGCCCCTTCCTGCTCCCCCGGCCTGCGGGCGGTGAAGAACACCGTGTCGGCGTCGGCGACGCCCGGCACGTGGCGTGCCATGAGCTCGGCGTGGGTTTGGGAGGCACGGAGCACCGCCCGGAGTTCCGCGTCGGAGAATCCGGCGAGGACGGGGTCCTCACGACGGATCTCCTCCAGCGCCGCCACGAGCTCCCCGGCGTCCGCGGGGCCGGGCTTCGCTGCTCGCTCTTCGGGCGGCAGCACGGACGTGCTTCCGGGCCCGGTCTGGTGGACGTCCAGGAGCGCGAGCAGTTCGACCCGCTCGCCCGCCTCGCGGAGCCGTACCGCCATCGCGTGGGCGACGAGACCACCGTAGGACCAGCCGAGCAAGCGGTAGGGCCCCCAGGGTTGGACCTGCCGGATCCGCTCCAGGTAGTCGTCGGCCATCTCCTCGACGCTGCTCGGCCGGTGGTCGAGCTCGCTCAGCGCGCGGGCCTGCAGGGCGTACAACGGCTGGTCGTCACCGAGGTGTCGGGCGAGACCGGCGTAGGCCCAGCCGACACCGGTGCCGGGGTGGACGCAGAACAGCGGGCGGTGGGTGCCCCGGGTGCTCAGCGGGAGCAGGACGCCCAGGGCGGCGGCAGCGCCGTCGTCGGAGGAGCCGAGCAGTCCGGCGGGGGTGGGGAGCCGGAAGAGGTCACGGACGGTGCGCTCGATGCCGAGGACGCTGCGGACGCGGTTGACCAGGCGGACTCCCAGCAGCGAATGGCCTCCCAGGGAGAAGAAGTTGTCGTCGATGCCGACGCTGGGCACGCCGAGGATCTCCGCGAACAGACCGCACAGCACCTCTTCCCGGGCGTTCCTGGGCCGTCGCCCGCTCCGGGCTGTGGGCCGGTGCGGCGCGGGCAGCGCCGATCGATCGGGTTTGCCGTTGACGGTCAGCGGCAGGGCGTCGAGGACCACGACGGCGGACGGCACGAGATGCTCGGGGAGCGCCGCGCGCGCCTCGGCGAGCAGCTCGGCCTCGGTGACCGAGGTGCCCGTGCGGGGGACGGCGTAGCCGACGAGGCGCTTCTCGCCGGGCCGGTCCTCACGGACGACGACGAGTGCCTGGCCGACCGCGGGATGGGCGGCGAGGGCCCGCTCCACCTCGCCCGGTTCGATCCGCACGCCGCGCAGTTTGATCTGGCCGTCCGCCCGCCCGAGGAAGCGCAGTTCGCCCGCGGGCGTCCAGAGCACCCGGTCGCCCGTGCGGTACATGCGGCTGCCGTCGCGCTCGAACGGATCGGGCACGAACCGCTCGGCAGTCAGCCCCGGGCGGCCCACGTAGCCCCGGGCCACGTGCGAACCGGCGATGTACAGCTCGCCCGGCACGCCCGGCGGCACCGGCCGCAGTCCCGCGTCGAGGACGTGGCTGCGGGTGTTGTCCATGGGCCGGCCGAGGTGGACTCCGGCACCCCGCAGAGCGCGTTCCCCGGTGTCGAACCACTGGTTGTGGGAGGCGAAGGTGGTCTCGGTGGGACCGTACGAGTGGACGAGGGCGGTGTCCGGGCAGTGCGCGAGGACCCGCTGCACGGCGGTCGGATCGGCGACGTCACCGCCGGTCCACACCTCGCTCAGCAGCCGGAGGGTGTCCAGGCCCTCGTCCGCCATGACGTGGAAGAGCCCCATGGTGAAGTAGGCGGAGGTGACGCCGTGTTCGCGGACGGCGCGGGCGGTCTCCGCGAGGTCCGTGCCGTCGCCGGGGGTGACGACGAGACTTCCGCCGTTGAGCAGCGGCACCCAGATCTCGAAGACGGACGCGTCGAAGCCGGTCGCCGAGTGGACCAGCATCCGGGGCGGTGCGCCCGCGCGGACGTCGCGGTCGGCGGCGAGTTCCAGCACGTTGCGGTGGGTGACACCGACGCCCTTCGGCCGCCCCGTCGAACCGGACGTGAACATCACGTACATCAGGTCGTCCCCGGTCGCGGGGGCGTCCTCGGCACGGGGGCCGGTGATGTCGGGGACGCCCGCGGCACCGGCGTCCGGGGGGCACGGCGCCGCTCCTTCTCGCCCGTCCACGAGCAGGAGGACCGGCCCCTCCCCGGTCCCGGCGACCGCGGCGTGGCCCGCGTCGGTCGCCACCACCCGTACTCCGGCGTCCTCCAGCATCAGCCGGATCCTGGCCCCGGGAAGGCGCGGGTCCAGGGGGAGGTAGGCGGCTCCGCTCTTGAGGACCGCCAGGGCGGTCACCACCAGTGGGACGCCTCGTTCGAGGAGGACGCCCACGGTGTCGCCGCGGCGGACTCCACTGGAGCGGAACCGGGCGGCGAGCGCGTCGGCCCGCGAGTCGAGTGCGCCGTAGCCGACGGTCTCCCCGTCGGTGATCAGCGCGGGCGCACCGGGGGTGCGGGCGGCGCGGCGGGCGATGAGCTCGTGGATCGTGTCGGGCTCTGGGGGCACCACGGTGGCGGTGTCGTTGTACTCGGTGATCAGCCGGAACCGGTCGGCGGCGGTGAGCAGGTCGACGTCCCCGATCCGGGTCCCGGGGTCGACGGCGGCGACCCGCAGGGTCCGTTCCAGATGGGCGGCGAGCAGCGCGGCCGTGGGCGCGTCGAACAGGTCCGTGGCGTATTCCAGGCCGCCGACGAGGCCGGTGGGACGTCCGTCGTCACCCCTGCGCTCCTCCATCGCGAAGGTCAGGTCGAACTTGGTCGAGACGGTGTCGAGGAGCGGCTCCCCCGCATCGTGCCCGGCGTGGAAGAGGGCCTTCGCCGCCGCGGCGCCGGGCACGTCACCGGTGTAGTCGTGGTGGAGTTGGACGACGACCTGGGCCAGCGGGTGGTGGGCGGTGGTGCGGACCGGGTTGAGCCGCTCGACGACCCGTTCGAAGGGCAGCTCCTGGTGACCGTAGGCAGCGAGGTCGGTCCGTCTGACCCGTTCGAGGAGTTCGACGAAGGTGGGGTCGCCCGAGGTGTCGGTGCGCAGCACCAGGGTGTTGACGAAGAAGCCGACGAGCCCGCCGAGCCGCTCGTCGTCGCGTCCGGCGGTCATGGTGGCGAGCGGCAGGTCCGTGCCCGCCCCGTGCCGGGTGAGGACGGCGGCCAGGGCCGCTTGGAGGACCATGAACAGGGTGGCGCCGCTGCGTCGGGCCAGGGCTTCGAGGGCCTGGTGGGTGCCGGCGTCGAGGGTGACGGGGGCGCGCCCTCCCCGGTGGGTGGCTTCGGCGGGGCGGGGACGGGCGGACGGCAGTTCGAGCACGGCGGGGGCACCCGCCAGGGTCTCCTCCCAGAACTCCAGGTGCGCCCCCGCGGCCGGACCGTCGATCAGGTCCCGCTGCCAGAGGGTGTAGTCGGCGTACTGGACGGGCAGCGGCTCCCAGTCGGGGGCGCGGCCCCCGCTCCTGGCCCGGTAGGCGGTCCCGAGGTCGGCGAGCAGCGGGCCGGTGGACCAGCCGTCGGCGGCGATGTGGTGGACGAGGAGGACGAGGACCTGCGTGCTTTCGTCGTCGGTGGTGAGGATCGTGGCGCGCAGGGGCGTCTCCTCCGCCAGGTCGAAGACGTGCGAGGCGGCCGCTGCGACGCCGGCCGCGATCCGGTCGGCGGGCACGGACTCCACGTCGAGCGGGGGCCTGACTGCGGTGAGGACCTCCTGGTGGGGCTCTCCGTCGACGGCACGGTAGCGGGTGCGCAGCACTTCGTGCCGGTCGGAGAGGTCGGTGAGGGCCTCGGCCAGGACCCGGGCATCGAGGGGTTCGGCGGGCCGCAGGACCAGCGGAATGTTGTAGGAGGCGCTGGGGCCTTCGAGGGTGTCGACGAACCACAGCCTGCGCTGCGCGTACGACAGGGGGACGCGGGCGGGACGGTCCGCGCGCGGGGCGGGGCGGGAACGGGCCGGTTCCGCGACACCGGTGGTGTCCGGGCCGGTGGCCCGGGCGGCGATGCGGCGGGCGAGCCCGTCGGGGGTGGGGGCGATGAGCAGGTCGCGGACCTGTACGTCGACGCCCAGGCGGGCACGGATCCGGTTGGCGAGCCGCACCCCGCTCATGGAGTGGCCGCCGATGCTGAAGAAGCCTTCGTGCGGGCCGACCTGATCCAGGCCGAGCGCCTCGGCGAACAGCTCCCTGAGGATGTCGACCTGTTCGGCGGGTGCCTCGGCGTCGGAGCGATCGGCCGGTTCGGCGGCGACGGCGGTCGAGCGGGCAGCGGCGCGGCGCACGTCGAGGGCCTGCCGAACGGCGGGTTCGACCAGCGCACCGTCCGGGACGGGCTGCCCGGGCCGGTCGGCGGTGGCGCGCAGGGCGCGCTCCAGGGCGGTGAGCAGGATGCGGGCGGTGTCCTCGTCGAACACGTCCCGGGCGTACTCCAGCCCGAGCCGGAGCCCGACGGGGGCGCCGTCGGCGTCGCGGAGGTCCTCGAAGGCGGCGGTGAGGTCGAACTTGGTGGTGGCGGACGCGTCACCGACGAAGCGACCGACGAGGTCACCGAAGCGGAAGGCTCCGGGGTCGGGGCCCGTGGTGCGCAGGGTGAGCATCACCTGGAAGAGCGGGTGGACGCCGGGCGTGCGGGGCGGGTTGAGGTGCTCGACGAGGAGGTCGAAGGGGAGTTGTTGGTGGGCGAACGCCATGAGGTCGGCGTCGCGGATCCGGCGCAGCAGGTCGGTGAAGGTGGGGTCTCCGGAAGTGTCCGTGGGCAGCACCAGGGTGTTGACGAAGAAGCCGACGAGCTCGTCGAGGGCTTCGTCGTCGCGTCCTGCGACGGGGGTGCCGAAGGCGGTGTGCTCCCCGGCGCCGGTCGCCCGCAGCGCCAGTGCCAGTGCGGCTTGCAGCACCATGAGGAGGCTGGCGTCGTGTTCTTCGGCGATTCGGGCGAGGCCGGTGTGGACGCCCGGTTCGAGGAGGGCGGTGACCAGCCCCCCGTCGTGGCTGCGGAGGGCGGGACGCGGCCGGTCGAGCGGCAGGTCGGTCGCGGTGGGCAGGCCGTCCAGGGCCGTGCTCCAGTGGGCCAGACCGAGGGAGGCGGGGGAATCGGGGTCCTGGGGGTCACCGAGGAGTTCGTTCTGCCAGAGGGTGTAGTCCGCGTACTGGACGGGCAGCGGCTCTTGCTCGGGGGCACGCCCTTCGGCACGGGCCGCGTAGGCACGGGCGAGGTCGGTCATCAGGGGGTTGAGCGACCAGCCGTCGCCGGCGACGTGGTGGAGCAGGACGGCCAGCGTGGCGCCGGGTCCGTCGTCCGGGAGGAACAGGGCGACGCGCAGCGGCAGTTCGCGCGAGAGGTCGAAGGTTTCCTCGGTGAAGTCAGCGACCCGGGAGGCGAGTTCACCGGCGGGGCACTCGACGGTGCGCAGCCGGACGACGGTGGGTGCGAGGACGTGCTGGTAGGGCTCGTCCTGGGGCGCCGGGAACACGGTGCGCAGCACCTCGTGGCGTTCGACGAGATCGGTCACCGCGGCGGCGAGCGCGGCACGGTCGGGGGCCGTTTCCAGGTCGAGGACGATCGGCATGTTGTAGGCGGAGGACGGTCCGTCGAGCTGACCGACCAGCCACAGCCTGCGCTGGGCGTGCGAGAGCGGGACCCGGTCCTCGACGGGCAGGGGTTCCTCGTCGACCACGGGCAGACGCGGGTCGGTCGTCCGCAGCACCTTGCGGTTGATCTTGCCGGAGCTGGTGCGGGGCAGGGCGACGACGAGGGAGACGGTGGGCACCGCGGCGGCCGGCATGCGCCCGCGCACCCAGTCGCGGAGTTCCTCCGCACCGGTGCCGCCGTCGGTCACCACGAAGGCGACGAGGCGCTTGACTCCGTCGTCGTCCTGGTGGGCGACGACGGCGGCCTCCCGGACCTTGGGGTGGGCGGCCAGGACGGAGTCGACGGCCGCGGGGTCGATGCGCTGGCCGCCGATCTTGACCTCGTCGTCGAGCCGACCGTGATAGAGGATCTGCCGGTCCTCGCCGATGGTGACGAGGTCACCGGTGCGGTAGGCGCGTTCGCCGTCGAGGACGGTGAAGCGTCGGGCGTTCAGTTCGGGGCGGTGGAGGTAACCGCGGGTCAGTCCGCCGCCGAGGAGCCACAGTTCTCCGTCGACGACGGCGGCGCGCACTCCTGGGAGGGGGCGACCGATGGGGACGGGTCCGGAGTCGTGGCGGCTGAGGTCGGCCACGGTGGCCACCACGGTGGTCTCGGTGGGCCCGTAGCAGTTGAGCAGGCGGATCCGGTCGCCGACGAGGCCGCGCCACTGGGCGACGCGCTCGGGCAGGGCGGCCTCGCCGTAGATCATGACGGTGCGCAGGGTGTCGGGGAGGCGGACCGGGTCGGTGGTGAGGACGTAGACGAGTTCGTGCCAGTAGGCGGCGGGCAGGTCGAGGTGGGTGATGCCGTGCCGGGCACAACCGGAGAGGAGTTCGGCCACGTCGAGCATGTCGTCGGTACGCAGGACGAGGGTGCCGCCGGCGCCGAGGGTGGCGAAGACCTCCTGGATGCTGGCGTCGAAGTGCAGTGGGCTGAACTGGAGGACCGCGTCCTCGGGGCCGATGTCGTAGGCGGGGGTGGCACCGGCGATGAAGTGGGCGAGGGAGTCGTGGGCGACGACGACGCCGTTGGGGGTGCCGGTGGATCCGGAGGTGTAGATGACGTAGGCCGCGCCCTCCCCGGCACCGGGGCCGTCGAGGACGAGCTCGCCGTGGTGGGCGACGTCGGCGGGAGCGGGCGCCCGGTCTCCGCAGGCGTCCTTGAGGATGGCCTCGTTGCGGGCGTCGGGGGCCTGGACGTCGAGGGGCAGATAGGCGGCGCCCGTGGCGAGGACGGCGAGGAGGCCGACGATCGCCTCGATGCCGCGGGGTCGGTGGAGCGCGACCAACCGGCCGGGGCCCGCGCCCTGCGCGGTGAGCTCCCGAGCCCGTTCCCGTACTGCCGCGGCGAGCTCGGCGTAGGTCAGCCGGGCGGCTGCGTGGACCAGGGCGGGGGCCTCGGGGCGGGTGCGCGTCTGGTGGGCGATCAGGTCGAGCACGAGCGGTGCGGGGGCGGGAGAGGGTCCGCCGTCGAGCAGGTCTTCCGTTCTGCTGGGGGGCATGCTGCATTCCTCCGGTAAAGGGCCGAGAGACCGGGGCGAACGGTTCCTCTCGCCTCCGTGCCCTTCACGCTAGGGGCCCCGTCCGCCCTCCCGGGGCAGTCGGCCCCGGCAGCTCCGGGCGCCCCGGCAGCTCCGGGCGGCAGAAGGCGTCTGCCCGGAGCTGCCGGTGGCGGTCCGTCAGCGGGCGGGGCGGCGGGCGCCCGCCTTGGTGCGGCGGTGCAGTGCGGGTGCGGCAGGCCGGCGG
>NZ_JBHYMF010000272.1:0-7602 GCF_042742855.1 Streptomyces sp. NPDC058877
GTGCCGCCCTTCCGGTGTGCGGCGGCCGTGTCAGCCCAACAGGCCGCCGATCGGGTTCCGTGCGCCGCCCGTCGTCGAACCGCTCTCGGACGGGGTGGTGGTGGATCCGGTCGAGCCCCCGCCCGAGGTGCCGCCGGTGCTGGTCGGGGTGTCGCTGGTGGACGGCGGCGGCGCCGGCTGCGACTGCGCGGGCGGACGGCTGGTGCCACCGGTGCTGGTGCCCTGGGTGGAGGTCGGCCGCTGCTCCCGCGTCCGGGTGGACTCACGGGTGGTCTCGGCGGGCCGGGTGGCCTCCTGGGTCTCTTCGCTGCGCGCCGGGGCCTCGGTGGTCGCGGCGGGCTCGGGGGCCTTCGAAGGGGCCTTCGAGGGGGCGCGGCCGGCCGGCTCCTGGGGAAGCGGCTGGCCCGGAAGGTGGTTGATCGGGTCGTCGTTGGGGCCCGGGACCGTGACCATCTCGGTGGAGCGGACGGCACCGCCGAGGACGGAGCCGATGAGGAGGGTGAGGCCGACGACGACGGCGGCGAGGAGGGTGCCCCGCCGGGTGACGCGGCGACGGAGCTCCCAGAGTTCGGCACGGGGGCCGAGGGTGCGCCAGGCCTCGCCGGCGAGGCGGCCGTCCAGGGAGTAGACGGGGGCGCCCGCGATGATCAGCGGCGACCAGGCCGCCAGGTAGATGATGTCGGCGGAGTCGTAGACCGGGACGGTCCGCCAGCTGACGGTCAGCAGGAGCGCGGCGGACAGCAGGGCGCCGACGACGGCGGCGACGCGCTGCCAGAGCCCGAGGACCGTGAGGACGCCCACGACGACCTGGAGGAAGGCGACGGTGAGCCCGGCGCCGACGGGGTGTTGGAGGGCGAAGTCACGGAGCGGCTCGGCAAGGGCCCAGGGGTGGAGGGAGGTGAGCCACTTCACCATGGAGCCGCGCTCGCCGCCGTCGAAGTAGACGGGGTCGCAGAGCTTGCCCATGCCCGCGTAGATGGAGATGAAGCCGAGGAAGACGCGGAGCGGGAGGAGGACCACCCCGAGGTTCATCCGCCGGCCGGGGTAGTAGCCGTTGCGGACGTCGTCCCGGCTCTGGCGCCGGTCGGCACGGCCGTCCTGCGTCTCGTCCCCGTACGGCTCGACGGGCTCCGGTCCGAGGTCGTACACCTCGTCGTAGGCGCCCTCGGCGCGGCGCATCGGCGGCAGCAGGGGCGCGGCCTCGGCGGGCACCACGGGGGTGGGCATGGTGGTTTCGACGCGCGGGATGGCCTGGGTCTCCGCGGCGGCGTGACCGCCGACCGGTTCGAGCGTGGCGACGGAGGACTCGCGTACGGCCTGGAGGAGGCCGGTCGCTCCCGGCGAAGACTTTCCGGTCCACACGACGGGGCGGCGGCGCGGGCCGCCCGCTGCGATGCCGGCGGCTCCGGCAAGGGCGGCTGTGCGGGCGCCGGCGCCGAACTTGGGCTGCGGGGCCGGCGCGAGCCGCACACGGAAGCTGGCGTGGTTCACGATCACCTGGGCGGGATCGGAATCCACCTTGACCATGCTCAGCGGAGGCTGATCGTCGAACCCCGGCCGGGGCGTTCTGGTGTCCACACTCATCTAACCGAGTGATGTGCGGTTAGGACACTGCCTTGACGGTTGCCAAATGTCCGAGACCCGTCAAGATCACGGCCGGGGTGATTCCTCCGTTCGGGTCAGCCCATGCGGCGGCGGGCGGCCTCGTACAGCACGACGCCCGCGGCCACACCGGCGTTGAGGGACTCGGCGCCCCCCGGCATCGGGATGCGGACGAGGAAGTCGCAGGTCTCACCGACGAGTCGGGAGAGGCCCTTGCCCTCGGAGCCGACGACGATGACGACGGGGCCTTCGAGGGCCTCCAGCTCGTGGACCTCGGTGTCGCCGTCGGCGGAGAGGCCGACGACCGTGAGGCCGGCCTTCTGGTACTGCTCCAGACAGCGGGTCAGGTTCGTCGCCCGGGCGACCGGGGTGCGGGCCGCGGTGCCGGCGGAGGTCTTCCAGGCCCCGGCGGTCATGCCGGCGGCGCGGCGCTCGGGAACCACGACGCCGTGGCCGCCGAAGGCGGAGACGGAGCGGACCACCGCACCGAGGTTACGCGGGTCGGTGACGCCGTCGAGGGCGACGATCAGCGGGTCCTCGTGCTCGTCGTAGGCCGCCGCGGCGAGGTCCTCCGGGTGCGCGTACTCGTACGGCGGGACCTGGAGGACGAGGCCCTGGTGGTTGAGGCCGTTGGTCATCCGGTCGAGCTCGGGGCGCGGCGCCTCCATGATGTTGATGTTGCCGCGGCCGGTGGCGAGGTTGAGGGCTTCGCGCACGCGCTCGTCGTTGTCGATGAACTGCTGCACGTACAGGGTCGTGGCGGGCACGCCGTCGCGCAGGGCCTCGAAGACCGGGTTGCGACCGACGACCATCTCGGACAGGCCCTTGCCGCCGCGCCGGGCGACGGGGCGGCGGGCGGCGGTCTGCCGCGCCTGGGCGTTGGCCACGCGGTTCTTCTTGTGGCCCTTGCGCATGGAGGCGGGCGGGGTCGGGCCCTTGCCTTCCAGGCCCTTGCGCCGCTGGCCACCGCTGCCGACCGTCGCGCCCTTCTTGTTGGACGTGCGACGGTTCCTGCGCTGGCTGTTCCCGGCCATGACTACTCTCATCCTCGGTGTTGCGTTGCGTGGGTCTGTAACTGAAGTGTGCCGCTCGGAGGCCCGAGCGGCACGTCTTCTAACGGTTGCCCAGCGTCCAGCGGGGGCCGTCGGGGCTGTCCTCGATGGCGAGGCCGGAGCGGTTCAACTGGTCGCGGATCGCGTCCGCGGTCGCCCAGTCCTTGCGTTCGCGCGCCGATTCGCGCTGCTGGAGCACGAGGCGCACGAGGGCGTCGACGACGCCGTGGAGCTCCTCGCCGTCACCCGTCTCCTCGACCCAGTGCGGGTCCAGCGGGTCCAGGCCGAGCACGCCGAGCATGGCGCGGACCTCGGCGAGGCGGGCGACGGCCTCGTCCTTGTCGTCCGCGGCGAGGGCGCTGTTGCCCTGGCGGACGGTGGTGTGGATGATCGCGAGCGCCTGCGGGACGCCCAGGTCGTCGTCCATGGCCTCGGCGAAGGCGGCCGGCACCTCGGCGGCGGGGGCGACGGCCGTCCCGGCCTTCTCGGTGGCGCGCTGGACGAAGCCCTCGATGCGGGCGAAGGCCGCCTCGGCCTCGCGCAGGGACTCCTCGCTGTACTCGATCATCGAGCGGTAGTGCGGGGTGCCCAGGTAGTAGCGCAGCACGATGGGGCGCCAGTTCTTGACCATCTCGGACACCAGCACGCTGTTGCCGAGCGACTTGGACATCTTCTCGCCGCTCATGGTGACCCAGGCGTTGTGCACCCAGTACTGCGCGAACTCGTCGCCGAAGGCCTTGGCCTGGGCGATCTCGTTCTCGTGGTGCGGGAAGATCAGGTCGAGGCCGCCGCCGTGGATGTCGAAGGCGGAACCCAGGTACTTGTGGGCCATCGCCGAGCACTCCAGGTGCCAGCCCGGACGGCCGCGGCCCCAGGGGGTCTCCCAGTCCGGCTCGCCCGGCTTGGTCGCCTTCCACATGGCGAAGTCGCGCGGGTCGCGCTTGCCGGAGACGCCTTCGTCGGGCTGGCGGAGGTCGTCGATGTCCTGGTTGGACAGCTCCAGGTAGCCCGGGAAGGAGCGCACGTCGAAGTAGACGCTGCCGTCCGCCTCGTAGGCGTGGCCACGCTCGATGAGGCCCCGCATCATCTCGACCATCTCGGGGACGTGACCGGTGGCGCGCGGTTCGTAGGTCGGCGGGAGGCAACCCAGCGCCTCGTAACCGGCGTTGAACGCACGCTCGTTCTCGTATCCGATGGACCACCAGGGGCGACCCTGCTCGGCGCCCTTCCTGATGATCTTGTCGTCGATGTCGGTGACGTTCCGGATGAACGTGACGTCGTAGCCGCGGTGGGCGAACCAGCGGCGCATGATGTCGAAGTTCAGGCCCGAGCGGATGTGGCCGATGTGCGGGGCCGCCTGCACGGTGGCACCGCACAGGTAGATCGAGACGCAGCCCGGCGTGAGCGGGGTGAAGTCACGGATCTGCCGGGCGCTTGTGTCG
This sequence comes from Streptomyces sp. NPDC058877, assembly GCF_042742855.1. Taxonomy (NCBI): domain Bacteria; kingdom Bacillati; phylum Actinomycetota; class Actinomycetes; order Kitasatosporales; family Streptomycetaceae; genus Streptomyces; species Streptomyces sp. NPDC058877. Next base: position 4,097 of record NZ_JBHYMF010000272.1, read on the forward strand.
TACAGGCGAATAGTCACCACTCCAGGGTAGTGGGCGCATGGTGATGCCCTGCGCCCCGCTAGGGGTCGCCGATGACGTTTTTCACCGCTCCCGGGGGCGCTCCGGAGTGACGACGGGGTACACGAGGGCGGTCGCGAGGGCCGCGAGCCCCTCGGCCCGGCCGGTGAGCCCGAGGCCGTCCGTCGTGGTGCCGGAGACGGAGACCGGAGCGCCGGCAGCCTCGCCGAGCGCCTTCTGGGCCTCTGCGCGCCGCTTGCCGATCTTGGGGCGGACGCCGATGACCTGGACGGCGATGTTGCCGATCTCGTACCCCTCGGCGCGGACGATCCGGGCGGCCTCGGCGAGGAGCGTGACGCCGGAGGCGCCGGACCACTCGGGGCGCGAGGTGCCGAAGTGGGCGCCGAGGTCGCCGATGCCGGCGGCGGAGAAGAGCGCGTCGCAGGCGGCGTGGGCGGCGACGTCACCGTCGGAGTGGCCGGCGAGGCCGTACCCGCCGCTGTCGGGGCCGTCCCAGAGCAGGCCGGCGCACCAGAGTTCGCGGCCCTCCTCGAAGGCGTGGACGTCGGTACCGATGCCGGTACGGGGAAGGATCATCGGCTCAGAAGCCATCGTTGGCCCTCCTGCGGGCGAGTACGGCCTCGGCGAGGACGAGGTCGAGGGGACGGGTCACCTTGAAGGCCTCTTCGTGGCCGGGCACGACGACGACGGGTGCGCCGAGCCGCTCGACCATGCCGGCGTCGTCGGTGGCGCCCTCACCGGCGAGTGCGACGGTGGCGTGGGCGTTGACCAGGGTGTCGTGGTCGAAGCCCTGCGGGGTCTGGACGGCACGGAGCCGGGCGCGGACCGGGGTGGCGACGACCTGCTCGGGGTCGCCCGGCCGCTCGGCCGGCTCGACCTCCTTGACGGTGTCGGCAACGGGCAGCGCGGGCACCACGGCGACGGCACCGTCCCGTACGGCCTCGATGACGGCGTCCACCGTGTCCACGGGGACCAGGGGCCGGGCCGCGTCGTGCACCAGGACGGTGGTGATGCCCTCGGGAAGCGCTTCGAGGCCGAGGCGGACGGACTCCTGGCGGGTGTCGCCCCCGGGGACGACCAGGTAGTCCGTGCGGTCCGGGAGGGCGTGGGCGTCGAGGAGGTTCTTGACCTCGGCGGCGCCGGCGCCGTCGGGGGGTGCGACCACGACGACGAGCGAGACCGCGCGGGAGGCGGCCATCGCGCGGACGGCGTGGATGAGCATGGGGGTGCCGCCCAGCGCCCGGAGCGCCTTGGGGGCGCCCGGACCGAGGCGTACGCCCCGCCCTGCGGCCGGGATCACCACGGCGGTACGACGGGGACGCGCTTCGTCTGACATCGGTTGCACTCCGGCAGGTTTGTTTCCGCGGCCGACATGGGTATGGCCTTCACCGTGCCGGACGCTCCGCCTTGACCGGGCCCTTTCCGTGATGACGGTCGAGGCGTGGCCGCGTGGGCACAGGGGTTCGGGCGTAGGGAAAGTTCAGGGGGTGCGGGTTACTTCAGCGGTACGCGCACGCATACGGTTCGTATACGCACGCGAACATGCCGCAGCGCCCGACGACTGCACTGTGTGGGTTCACAGCACGCCAGCGGGCACCGCGGCATCGCTTCACTTGAGAGCGTGACTCTTCACTTGGGAACGCGACTCAGGACGCGAGGACCTCGTCGAGGAGGGCCTCGGCCTTGTCCTCATTCGTGTTCTCGGCGAGGGCCAGCTCGCTCACCAGGATCTGGCGAGCCTTGGCGAGCATCCGCTTCTCACCAGCGGAGAGCCCGCGCTCGCGCTCACGCCGCCACAGGTCACGCACCACTTCGGCGACCTTGATGACGTCGCCGGAGGCGAGCTTCTCGAGATTTGCCTTGTAGCGACGGGACCAGTTCGTCGGCTCCTCGGCATACGGTGCACGCAGCACCTCGAAGACCCGGTCCAGCCCGTCCTGACCGACCACGTCGCGGACGCCAACGAACTCCGCGTTGTCCGCCGGCACGCGAACCGTCAGGTCACCCTGCGCGACCTTGAGCACCAAGTAGGTCTTGTCCACGCCTTTGATCTGGCGAGTTTCGATGGCCTCGATCAGCGCGGCCCCGTGATGGGGATAGACCACGGTGTCGCCAACCTTGAACGTCATGTGACAGGTACCCCTTCCGTGGCTATCCAGAGTAACACGGATTCTGCTTCTTCTGAATGACGTTTTCGCAGGTCAGGGCATATCTCGGGGCTTGACAACGATGATGCGAACGTGCTGCGAAGGCCTTCCGGAAGGCGGTATTCGCAGGTCGGAGCGGCTGCGCGGACGGAGAGAAACGCGCACGTTACACACATCCAGAGTCCCTCCAAGAGGACTCAATGCCCCACTTTGTCCGGTTCGAAGTGACCTTCTCCGCCCGATCCGTTCGAAGATCGGCCACTCGTACGGATGCGCCTCGGGAGGATTCCCGGAATTGATCAGCGACATCGGCCGAGATCGGTCGGGGATTTCCCCGAGGGCGGGCTCCGGGGAATGCGGGGCGCCCTCGGAATTGATCAAGACAGTTATGTGAACAACAGGTCAATGCGTCGTGATCCAGCCACATCGGCGGGACGGACGACGAGCGCCGGAAGGGTTCGCGGAGGACGGACCGGGCGATGACCCGGGAGGGGACGGGGCACCCGCCCGGGACCCTCGACGGGACCGTGTGCCCCGCCCCGCGGCGGGGCGCCGCCGACCGGTCTGGCCGCTTAGGGGCGGGTCGGGTGCGGGACGGAGAGTGCGGCTCGGTAACCTAAGCGCGCTGACACGCCTTTAGCTGTTCCTCGGTTTCCCGTCCGTACGTCCTAGGAGATGCCGCCGCCGTGAGCCGCAGCCTTCGACGCGGCGCCCTCGCCGCCACCGCCATCGTGTTCTCCGTCGCCGCACTGTCCGCCTGTGGCGCGGGCAACGACGCGCAGACGCTCAAGATCCGTCCGGACAACGCCGCCGTCACGGTGGACGACGTCAAGATCCAGAACGCGCTGGTGATCACCCAGCCCGAGCCCGGCGCCAAGGGCCCGGCCGCGGTTTCGGCCACCGTCTTCAACAACGGCCGCCTGCCGCAGACCATCGACGCGATCAGCCTGCCGGGCACGAACTCGGCCGTGACGCTGAAGTCGGCCGAGGGCTCCGGCCCGATCACCGTCCCCGCCGGCGGCTCGGTCGTCATCGGTGGCGAGGGCAACGCCTCCGCCATGATCGAGAACGGCAGCGAGGCCGCCCGCGACGGCGACGCGCAGCAGGTCGTCTTCAAGCTGAGCAGGACCGGCGACGTCGGCCTGAACGCGTTCGTCGTCCCGGCGAAGAGCTACTTCAAGGACTTCGGCCCCGAGGTCGTCCCGGCTCCCCCGGGCGCCACGCCGACCGCCAGCGAGTCGCCCGCCGGCGAGGGCGAGCACGGCGCGGAGCACGGCGGCGAGTCCTCGGAGCAGCCGGTGGACGCCAGCCACTGAGGCCACCGAAGCACGCACGAAGGGG
>NZ_JBHYMF010000273.1:0-7553 GCF_042742855.1 Streptomyces sp. NPDC058877
GGATCCCGTCCATCGCCCCCCGGTGCACGGTGGTCGCCGCCTCCTCGATGCCGGGCAGGACGTGCACCTCGACGCCCTCGACGACGGTGCCTTCGGGCACCGTCGTCGCCGCGTGCACGACGATCGAGCCGTCTCCCTCGCCGGCGTCCTCGTAGTAGGCGATCGCGGGGCCGAAGCCGGTGACGCCGGCACGCTCCAGCCGTCCGCACAGCTCCTCGTACAGCGGGCCGATGACCGGGGTGATGTGCTGCGGGCCGAAGCTCGCGGCGGGTGCGCTCAGCTCGGCGACGCGAACGGCGGGGACCTTCTTGACGACGACGTCCTGGGTGGACATGCGTCCCTCCCTCTCGATGGCTCGGAGCCTCGCACCGACCTGGGCGAGCCGGGCCCTGGCCTCTTCCACAGCCGTTTCCAGCTCGGCCTGGCGCAGCCGCAGCATGCCCTGCAACGCGTGCGCGTCGACCTGCTCGTCGAGGATCGACCCGACCTGTTCCAGGGTGAAGCCGAGGTCCTTGAGCGCGATGACGCGGTTGAGCCGGGCGAGCTGGTCCGCGGAGTAGAAGCGGTAGCCGCTGTGCGGGTCGACGTGGGTCGGGTGCAGCAGTCCGATGGCGTCGTAGTGGCGCAGCATCCGGACCGACACCCGCCCGTGTCGGGCGAAGTCTCCGATGGTGAACATGACGCCCCCTACGGAACGGCCTCACACGGTGTGAGGGTCAAGGCCGGGGTTTCAGGCGGCGCTGCTGAGCGAGAGCTTGGCCGCGAAGCCGAGGAAGAGGGCGCCGGCGGCGGAGGTCGCCCCGGCGGAGAGCCGCCTGCGGCGGCGGAACGCGGCGGCGAGGCGGGTGCCGCCGAATATCAGGGTCGTCAGGTAGAAAAAGCTGCCGAGCTGGAGCAGGGTGCCGAGGACCAGGAAGGAGAGCGCCGGGTAGGCGTAGGACGGGTCCACGAACTGTACGAAGAAGGAGATCAGGAAGAGGATCGCCTTCGGGTTGAAGAGGCTGATGATCAGCGCCCGGCGGTACGGCCGCTCGGACGGTCCGGCGTCCGGCTCCGCGGCGGACGCGGTGACGACCTCGTGCCGGGAGCGCCACATCGACAGGGCCGAGCGCAGCATGCCGTAGGCCATCCACGCCAGGTAGCCCGCACCCGCGTACTTCACGATCATGAACAGCAGCGGGGTGGTCTGGAGCAGCGAGGCGGCGCCGAGTGCGGCGAGCGTCATCAGGACCGCGTCGCCGGTGAACACCCCGGCGGCGGCCTTGTACCCGGTCCGGGTGCCCTTGCGGGCGGCGACGGACAGCACGTACAGCGAGTTCGGCCCCGGGAGGAGGATGATGAGGACGAGCCCGGCGAGATAGGTCGGCAGATCGATGACACCCAGCATGAAGCGGAGTGTCGCACACCGGTGCGACGCTCCGCTTCGGGGTTCTGCCGGGTGGGACCGGCTAGAACGCGTCGGTGGGGACGTAGGTGCCCCAGACGCTGCGGAGCGCGTCGCAGACCTCGCCGACGGTGGCGCGCGCCCTGAGGGCCTCCTTCATCGGGTAGAGGACGTTGTCGGTGCCTTCGGCCGCCTCCTTGAGGGCGGCGAGGGCCGCGTCCACGGCCGGTCGGTCGCGCTCGGCACGGAGGAGGGCGAGGCGCTCGGCCTGCTGTGCCTCGATCGCCGGGTCGACGCGCAGCGGCTCGTAGGGCTCCTCCACGTCGATGGCGTAGCGGTTGACGCCGACGACGACCCGCTCGCCGCTGTCGGTCTCCTGCGCGATCCGATAGGCGGAGCGCTCGATCTCGCCCTTCTGGAAGCCGCGCTCGATCGCGTGGACCGCGCCGCCCATCTCCTCGACCCGGTCCATCAGCTCCAGGGCCGCGGCCTCCACGTCGTCCGTCATCTTCTCGACCGCGTAGGAGCCGGCGAAGGGGTCGACGGTGGCCGTGACGTCCGTCTCGTAGGCGAGGACCTGTTGGGTGCGCAGGGCCAGCCGGGCGGACTTGTCCGTCGGCAGGGCGATGGCCTCGTCGAAGGAGTTGGTGTGCAGCGACTGGGTGCCGCCCAGGACGGCCGCGAGGCCCTGGACGGCCACGCGCACCAGGTTGACCTCGGGCTGCTGGGCGGTGAGCTGCACACCGGCGGTCTGGGTGTGGAAGCGCAGCATCAGGGACTTGGGGTTCTTGGCGCCGAACTCCTCCCTCATCACCCGCGCCCAGATCCGACGGGCGGCCCGGAACTTGGCGACCTCCTCGAGGATCGTGGTGCGGGCCACGAAGAAGAAGGAGAGCCGGGGGGCGAAGTCGTCCACGTCCATCCCGGCGGCGACCGCGGTGCGGACGTACTCGATGCCGTCGGCCAGGGTGAAGGCGATCTCCTGCACGGGCGAGGCCCCGGCCTCGGCCATGTGGTAGCCGGAGATGGAGATGGTGTTCCACTTCGGGATCTCGGCCCGGCAGTACTTGAAGGTGTCCGCGATCAGCCGCAGCGAGGGCTGGGGCGGGAAGATGTACGTGCCCCGGGCGATGTACTCCTTGAGCACGTCGTTCTGGATCGTGCCGGTCAGCTCCTCGGCCGGGACGCCCTGCTCCTCGCCGACCAGTTGGTAGAGGAGCAGCAGCAGGGCGCCGGGGGCGTTGATGGTCATCGAGGTGGAGACCCTGTCCAGCGGGATGCCGTCGAACAGGATCCGCATGTCGTCGATCGAGTCGACGGCCACGCCGACCTTGCCGACCTCGCCGTGCGCGATCGGCGCATCGGAGTCGTGGCCCATCTGGGTCGGCAGGTCGAAGGCGACCGACAGGCCCGTGGTGCCGTTGGCGATCAGCTGCTTGTAGCGGGCGTTGGACTCCACCGCGGTGCCGAAACCGGCGTACTGCCGCATCGTCCACGGACGTCCGGTGTACATCGACGGGTACACACCGCGGGTGAAGGGGTACGCGCCGGGCTCGCCCAGCTTCTCGACCGGGTCCCAGCCCTCCAGGGCCTCCGGTCCGTACACCGGCTCGATGGGCAGCCCCGACTCCGACTCGCGCGCCATGCGTTGTGCCTCCCGATAGACCTGTCGCACAGGCCTGCTGACCAGACCTGTTGCCCAGTGGCGCCGACCTCCGCGACGGACCGTGGTGACGGGCGTGCGGGCGACGGGGGCAGCGCACCGGGACCCTTCCCCCAGGATGCTCGGTTCGTGCCCCGGGTGCGCAACCGGACGCGCGCGGGAAGCATCCCTACAGACACACGACATGTCTCGGGGGGGCAAGGATGAAGCGATCTCCGTCCGTCATACGCGGGTCCGTGCTGCGCGGACCCGTCCTGCGCAGGGCGGCCCTGGCCGCCGTGGCGGTGGCACTGGCCGCGGGCTGTACGCCGGACGCCGCCGGGGTCGGCGCGGACACGCCCCCCGCACCGACCTCGACCGCGTCGGGGGGCGGCGCGCCGACCTCGGACGCACCGACCTCGACCGCGTCGGGTTCGCCTTCCGGTTCCACGCCGACCGAGGACGCCAAGCCGCCGTCGCCCTCCGCGACCTTCCCCACGACCGAGCCCTCCACCGGACAGCCCGGGCCGAAGCCGCTCATGGGCGACGGGGACGAGAGCGAACAGGTGCGGGAGCTCCAGGCGCGGCTGCGGCAGCTGGACTTCTTCGACCGGGCCCCCACCGGTTTCTACGGGACGATCACGACGGCCTCGGTGAAGAGGTTCCAGGCGCGTCGGGGCCTGCCGGAGACCGGCTCGGTCGACGGGGCGACCTGGAAGGAGCTGCTGTCCGTGTCCCGGAAGCCGACCGCTGACGAGCTGAAGCCCTCGACCACCAACAAGCTGGCCGCCCCGGACCCGCGGTGCATGACCGGCCGGGTGATGTGCATCAGCAAGGAGAGCCGGACGCTCGCCTGGATGATCGACGGCAAGGTCGTCTCCTCGATGGACGTCCGCTTCGGCTCGGAGAACACGCCGACCCGCGAGGGCCTGTTCAAGGTCGAGTGGAAGGCGAAGGAGTGGACGTCGACGATCTACCACACGCCCATGCCGTACTCGATGTTCTTCAGCCGTGGCCAGGCCGTGCACTACTCGTCGGACTTCGCGGCCCGCGGCTACAACGGGGCCTCGCACGGCTGCGTCAACGTCCGGGACCGGACCAAGCTGGCGGCCCTCTTCGACCAGGTGAAGGTCGGCGACAAGGTCGTCGTCTACTGGTAGGCCGTCCGCGGCCGGAGGGGCGAAGAGCCCGGAGAAGGGAGGGCGCGGGTGGGACCGGGGGAACGTGTCCCACCCGCGCCGGGTGCGCGGAGCCGTAGGTACGGGGGGAACCCCGGCTCACTGCGCGGCCGATGACCAGTCGGCTCATTCAGTACTGCGTCACCGGGTCCAGAAGTGTTACACCGCGAGCGGAACGCGTGTCGCGACGGTGGTTCCGGTGCCGCTCGCGGTGGACGGCGCGTCCGCGGTCCCGGTGGAGAGCAGGGCGTCGCCGCGGCCCCCGCCGTTCTGGTTGCCGGCGCCGGAGGTGCCCCGGTCGCCGTCCTTGGCGCCGGTCGAACCGCTGCCGGAGGAACCCCCGGAGCCGGAGCCCGGGCGCGGGTCGGACGGGTCCCCGGAGTCACCCCGGTCGGGCTCCTGGGACGTCCCGGTGTCGCCGGAGAGGATCCGGTCGCAGTAGCGGCGCAGGGTCTCGCCGCTGCGCAGCCTGTCCACGAGCCGCTGCCGATCCGTGGCGTCGAGCCGACCCTCCCGGTACTCCTGACAGGCCTTGAGGTCCTTCTCCCGGCTGGTGCCCCCGGCGCCGGTGCCGCCCTGTCCGCCCGAACCGGCGTCGGGGCGCGCGGTGGTGACGCCGGGCTTCGGGGTGTCCGTCCCTTCGGAGCCCGCGCCCTCGGTGTCCGCGCCCTTCCGGTCCGGAGTGCCGGCCGTCGGGTCGGGGGCGCCGGAGCCGGCCGAGGGTGACGCGCCGGGCGTGGACCCGTCACCGCCGGGTTCCGTGGTGGGCACCGCGGTGCCCCGGGGTATTCCGGAGTCCTTCGAGACGAGCGGGTCCGCCGTGTTCCCCGCGGTGGCGGAGGTGGTGGGCGCGGGGCCGCCGAGGGGCAGCACACCGGTGCCCGCGGCGACGGCGACGCCACCGACCGTGACGGCGGCGAGCGCCGCGGCCAACCCGTACCGGACGGAACGTCCCCAGCGGCGCACCGGGTCCACACCGGACGTGCGCGGTGCCCGGCCGGGCGTGGCGGCGGCTCCGGCCGCTGCGGCTCCGGCGCCGGCCGCAGCGCGCTCGGCGGCGGCTCGGCGGAAGGCCAGGAGCGCGGCGGCCTCGCCCGGCAGCTCGCCCGTGTCGGTGGGCTGGACGGCAGGGGTGCGGGCCGCTTCCAAGGCACCGGCGAGCAGCTCGACCTGGGAACGCGCACGGTCGTCGACGGCCTCGACCGGCTCACCACGGAGCAGCCGCTCCGCGGCCTCCTGGTCGAGCCACTGGTACCGCTCGTCGGCCATCACATGTCCTTCTGCGTACGCGGACGCGATTGCGTCACACCGCCGGGGGTCACGGCCCCCGGCGTACGACCGCGTTGCGGAGGGACTCCGTCCAGGGGAACGACGGCCCCGCCTGCGCCTTCCGGCCCGTCCGGCGCACCGTCGGCACCGAGGAGTTCGGCCAGCTTCTTGAGCCCCCGGTGTGCGGCGGTGCGCACGGCGCCGGGGCGCTTGCCCAGGGTCTCGGCGGCACTCTTGGCGTCGAGACCGACGACGACGCGGAGGACGACGGCCTCGGCCTGGTCCTGCGGGAGCCGGGAGATCAGGTGCATGGTGTCGCCGGTGGCGAGGGCCTCCAGCGCCTCGCCCGCCGTGTCGGACTCGGCGGGCTTGTCGGCGAGCTCGGTCTCGTCGGCTCCGACGGCGGGGCGTCGGCCGCGCATCCGGATGTGGTCGAGCGCGCGGTTGCGGGCGATCCTGGCCGCCCAGCCGCGGAAACGGTCCGCGTCGCCCTCGAAGCGGTCGAGGTCACGGGCTATCTGGAGCCACGCCTCGGAAGCCACGTCCTCGGCGTCCGGGTCGCCCACCAGTGTGCGTATGTAGCCGAGCAGTCGAGGATGCACGGCGCGGTACACAGCACGGAAGGCGTTCTCGTCCCCGTCCTGAGCAGCGAGCACCGCGGCCGTCAGCTCCGCGTCGTCCCCCAGCACTCCCCAAACCCTGTTCGTCGGTGGTGTCGTCGCGTCCTGCGTCATCGCGGCCGGTCACCACCGCCACGCCGCCTCGCGCAGGTGCACGCTACGTCGTGCCGTGGCACCGCGTCCACGCGATCCGGGGTCTTTGTGCAACTTGCAACCTTCCCGTGGTCGGACGGACGCATCGACGGTGTGACAGAAAACGCACCCCCGGCGCTGAAAGGAGTACGGAGTCGTGCTGCGGCTCCGTGGATGACGACCGGGGCCTCTCCTGTGGGGGGTGGCGGCCCCGGTCGTCTCCCTTTCCCTCGCCCTTCCCGGCGCCCTCGCCCTTCCCGGCACCTTCCGGCCCTTCGCCCTCCCCGGCGCTTCCCGACCCTCCCCCCCCACCTTCCTTCCGGCCCCTCCCGGCCCGGCCCCTCACCCTTCCTCGGCGCCCCCTCGTGCGCCCTTCACCCGTCCAGGGGGGCAGCGCACCCCCTCGACTGTCAACCGACCGTTGACGGCACATAAGTGTCAACCTAGGGTTGCCTCATGACGAATCCAGTCGGCCTGAACGTCCCCGTCCGTCTCGACGAACTCATCGAAGCAATCAAGAAGGTCCACCCCGACACCCTGGAACAGCTCTCCAGCGCGGTGGTCGCGGCGGATCACCTCGGCGATGTCGCCGACCACCTGATCGGCCACTTCGTGGACCAGGCGCGGCGCTCCGGCGCCTCCTGGAGCGACATCGGCCGCAGCATGGGCGTCACCCGCCAGGCGGCCCAGAAGCGCTTCGTCCCCAAGGGCCCGGACGCGGAGAAGATGGACCCGAACGCAGGGTTCAGCCGCTTCACCCCCCGCGCCCGGAACGTGGTGGTGTCCGCCCAGAACGAGGCCATCGCCGCCCGCAACGACGAGACCCTCCCCGCCCACCTGACGCTCGGACTGCTCGCCGAACCCGAGGGGCTGGCGGCGCACTGGATCGCCTCGCAGGGCGTGACGCCCGAGCAGGTGCGCGAGGCCGTCACGGCGACGCTGCCGCCGGCCGTCGACGAGGTGCCCGCACTCGTCCCGTACGACGCCGCGGCGAAGAAGGTGCTGGAGCTGACCTTCCGGGAGGCCCTGCGCCTCGGCCACGACTACGTCGGCACCGAGCACGTCCTGCTGGCCCTCATGGAGCACGAGGACGGGGAGGGCGTGCTGAGCGGGCTCGGCCTGGACAAGGCCGTCGCGGAGCGGGAGATCGCCGCGACGATCGCCTCCGTGGCGCTCCAGAACCCGGAGGACTGAGCCGCCCGGCCGGTGGGACGGGCCCCTTCGGGCCCGTGCCACCCGCCCGCGGGGGCCGCGGGACCCGTCGCCCCGCGGGGCCCGCCGGGCGGGCGCGGCGCGGGACGCCCCCGCCCCCCACCCCGCCGCCCACC
>NZ_JBHYMF010000274.1:0-7458 GCF_042742855.1 Streptomyces sp. NPDC058877
CGCACCCTCCAGCCGCTCCGCCAAGCCCGCGACGGTGCGTGCCTCCAGCAGCGCACCGATCGACACGTCCACGCCCAGAACGGAACGCACACGGCTCATGAGACGTGCGCCAAGGAGGGAGTGGCCTCCGAGGTCGAAGAAGCTGTCGTCGACGCCGACGTGTTCCACGCCGAGGATGTCGGCGAACAGGCCGCACAGGATTTCCTCCCGTACGGTGCGGGGGGCGCGGCCCTTGCCGTCGGTCGTTGTCTCGGGTGCCGGCAGGGCGCGGCGGTCGACCTTGCCGTTCGCCGTCAGCGGGAGTGCGTCCAGGACCACTACCGCCGAGGGTACGCAGTACTCCGGCAGCAGCCCCGCCGTGAACTCCCGCACCTGGGCGGCGCTCAGCCGTGCCCGGTCGTGGGCCGGGACATTGGCGAGGGCGGAGCTGCCTCCCGTGTGCCGCGCCGGTCGCCGGGTTCCGACGAGCGCGGCGCCCTGCGCGGTGTCACGGCGGACGAGCAGCACGTCCAGTGCGGAGCTCGGGCCGGCGGCGCCGTCGGCCGAGGTGAGAACGGTGCGGTAGCCGTGGCGCTCGGCCAGTTCGGCGAGGAGGGCGGGGACGAGGGGCGGCTCGGGAAGCGCGACGGTGGCATCGACGGCCGCCTTGAGCCCCGCCGCGTCCGTCGCGTGGGCGAGGGCATCGACGAGGGCATGGGGGATGGCGAGCCGGGCGTACGGGACTCCGGTCACCCGTAGGCAGATGGGGAGAGCGGCCTCCGGAGCCGCCAGGGCCGCGGTCAGCTCGTCCCTTGCCGTGGAGCCGCCGCCGACCCACGGGACCGACGGTGCACCGGCGGCGTCGACGATGTCCAGCCCGCGTTGGTGCAGCACGACGTCGTACCGGTAGCGCGTCAGCTCGTTGGAGGCAGCACGCGGCTTGACCCGGATGTCGGCACCCGCGAGGGCCGGGTGCGTTTCGGCATAGTTCTGGAAGTACTTCGGGTCCAGGAGGAGTTCCTCCTCCTCGGCGACGGCGCCGCGCACGTCCTGTCGCAGGGCCTCGGGCGCGGCGGGTTCGCGGAGGGCACGCAGTGCGCGCTCGGTCTGGAACTGTTCCAAGAGGCGGAGGTCGCGTACGTCGCCGACGACGACGCGTCCGCCCTCTCGCGTCAGCTCGACGACGCGGGCCAGGACGTCGTCGAGGTACGCGGCCGACGGGAAGTACTGGACGACGGAGTTTAGGACGACGACGTCGAAGTAGTCGGCCGGAAGGCCGTCCGTGACGTGGGCGGGCCGGGCGAGGAGGGTGACGCGGTCGGCGTGCTCGTTTCCCTCGATGCTCCGGCTGAGCCTCTCGATCGCGGTCTCCGAGATGTCGGTGCCCCAGTACTCCTCGCTGAGCGGGAGCAGCCGGGACAACACCATGCCGTTGCCGACGCCGATTTCCAGAATGCGCTTCGGCTTCAGCTCGGTGATGAGCTCGGCGGTGTCCTCCAGCCATTCGGTCATTTCGTCGTCAGGGATGAGGCCGCCGTCATAGCTGTTGTGCCAGCCGACGAATCCCGCCCCGAAGTCTTCCGCCTGCGCCGATTCGTATGACGACTCGAAGACGGACTTCCAGTCGTCGACCTGCTCAACCGCATCGGAGGCGGATGCGCGGGATGTGTCGCGTGCGGGGGTGACGTAGGCGATGAGTCGGCGGTCGTCGGTGTGGTCCTCTCGGACGCAGACGACTGCTTGGCCGACGCCGGGGCAGGATGCCACTACCGCTTCGACTTCGCCCAGTTCGATGCGGTGTCCGCGGATCTTGACCTGGTCGTCGATGCGGCCGATGAATTCCAGCTGGCCGTCCGCGCGCCACCGGACCTGGTCGCCGGTGCGGTACATTCGGCCGCCCTGGGTCGAGAAGGGGTCGGCGACGAACCGTGAGGCCGTCACGGCGGCACGGCCTACGTAGCCGCGTGCCAGGCCGGCGCCACTCACGTACAACTCGCCGACCATTCCCACGCCCACCGGATTCAGACGGCCATCCAGTACGTATACCCGCGCGTTGCGGATCGGTCGGCCGATGGGAACGACGGCGCCGTCGACGACGTCGTCCGGTTCCACCACGAAGGCCACACAGCCCACCGTGGTCTCGGTGGGACCGTACTCGTTGATCACGCGGACTCCCGGTGACAAGGCGCGCCACTGCTCCAGCACGCCCGATGCCAACTGTTCACCGCCCACCACCAATTCGGCGACCGAGGAGACGCGCGCGGGCAGTCCTTCCAGCAGGGCCGCATGGCTCGGCGTCACCTTCAGCCAGTCGACGTGATCTCCCGGGGGAACGCGTCCTTCTTGCAGAGACACCAGCTCGACGCGGCCACCCGACACCAACGGCACGAACAGGCTGGTCACCGACATGTCGAACGCGGCCGAGGAATGCACCAAGCCCAGACCGGTAACACCGCGGTAGACCGAACGGGCCCATCCGACGTAGTTCGACAGCGCGCGATGCTCGACGACCACACCCTTGGGACGCCCCGTCGAACCCGACGTGTAGATCACATACGCCGCGTGGGCATCCCGCACGCCCACATCGCCCAGCGGCTTCCCGTCGAGGGCGTCGACCGCTGCCGAGACCGTCGGGTCGTCCACATCCACGACCGGCACACCACCGGCGAAGCCGGCGGCCCTGACGCCCGAGCCGGCGCCGGCCAAAACCAGAACCGCGCCGGAATCGACGACCAACGAGGCCAACCGCTCATCGGGATGGCCCAGGTCCACCGGCAGGTACACACCGCCGGCCGCCAGTACCGCCCACACGCCGACCAACTGCTCCACCGAAGACGGAGCGGCCACCATCACGACACGCTCAGGCCCCACTCCCAGATCCCGCAAATACCGTGCCAACCGGAATACGCGAGCACCGAATTCCGCATAACTCAGCGACACTCCCGCCGCCGAATCCACTACCGCGACATCATCACCGCGCTCGGCGACCACACCCTCGAACAACGAGGAAACCAACTCACCCCCGCCACTGACATTCGTCGCATTCCAATCCACCAGCACCCGATCCAACTCCGCGCCGTCAACCAACACGACCTGCGAAACACACAACTCCGCATCCGCGGCGACGGCCTCGAGAACCCGGCAGTACTGGGCGATGAAACGATCGACGGTGTCGCGCTCGAACAGGTCGGGGCTGTAACGCAGTGATCCCGCGAGGGCGTCGCCCTCGACGGCAAGCCGCATTTCGAGGTCGAAGCCGGTTGAGCTTGCCTCGGCACTGAGGGTGTCGAGGCCGAGGCCGGGCAGCCGCGGGTCCTGGTCCTCGCGGCCGCCGTCGAAGGCGATCTGGAAGATCGGGTTCATGCTGGCCCTGCGGTCCGGCGCCACCGCCTCCACCACCCGCTCGAAGGGGATGTCCTGGTTGGCGTACCCGCCCAGGGCGACGTCGCGGACCAGGCGAACCATTTCGCTGAAGGTCGGGTCGCCGTCCCACTTCACGCGTAGTGGGAGCTGGTTCACGAACAGGCCGATGAGGCCTTCGAGGTCACTGGAGGTCCGGCCGGCAACCGGTGTGCCGGTGACGATGTCGCTCGTGCCGGTGCCGCGCGCCAGGAACACGTCCCAGGCCGCCAGGAGGACCATGAACAGGCTCGCGTCATGTGCCTCGCCCAGGGTGCGCAGGGCGGCGAGGGTGGCGTGCGAGACGGAGAAGTCGACGCGCTCGCCGCGGCCGCTGAGGACGGTGGGCCGGACGTGATCGGTGGGCAGGTCCATGGCTTCGGGAGCGCCGCGGAGCTGGTTCTTCCAGTACGTCAGCTGCTGCTGAGCCGCGTCCGAAGCCATCCACGACTCCTGCCACTCGGCGTAGTCGCTGTACTGGATGGGCAGGGGTTCCAGGGCGGGCGCCCGCCCGCCGCGGGCGGCGTCGTACAGGTCGCCCAGCTCCCGCCAGAACACGTCCATCGACCAGCCGTCGACGACGATGTGGTGGGCGATCAGCATCAGCAGGTGGCGGTCGGCTGCGAGGCGGATGATCCGGACCCGCAGCAGCGGCCCCCGGGTGAGGTCGAACGGCTCGACGGCCGCCTGCCGGGTCCATGCGACGGCCTCCTCCTCGGCTTCCCGCTCGTCCTTGCCGGACCAGTCGACGAGAGGCACGTCGAGCGGCGCCGGGGCCGCGATGACCTGGACGGGTTCGCCGGCGACGTTCTCGAAATACGTGCGCAGGATGTCGTGGCGCGTGCGCAGCTCATTCAGCGCAGTCATGAAGGCAGCGAGGTCGAAGTCACCGCGGAGGCGCCAGAGATAGTCGGCGTTGTACGCGGGGGATTCGGGCTGCAGCTGGTCGACGAACCACAGGCGGCGCTGGGCAAATGAGGCATGCGCCCGGTTGTTTTCTGGGGTTGCGCGACGCGGTATCCGCTGCTCTTCGACTCCGTCGACAGCGGCCCCTCGAAGTCGCTGCTGAATAAGCTCGAGCTGTTCGATGCTGAAGTCGTTCACTACCGCTCCCTGGCATGACTGCTGTGGTAAGGGAAATCCACGCGCTGTTTTGGATGACATTGCGCCACCGTCAACGTAGTTGATTTACCCATGCCCATTGCTTGGAGCGAGAGAGAGGTAAGAACAATCGCCCGGGAAAACGAACGGAGCTCCCGGCGCGGTTCACCCGGGTGGTGACACCGGCGGCCAGGAGCTTCGTCGTGGGACGCGGTGGGAAGAAGGCCTTTCACTCCGGCCCGGTCCCGGGAGAGCGGCATGTCCCGCCAGCGAGACACCTCTCATGTCACCGCGGGTGCGGTCATGCGGCGGCGGCGCGACCGCGCCGCAGGAGTACGACGACCGCGGCTACGAGGCCGAGGAGAACGGTGGCGATCGCCGAAGCGAGGAGCGTCTGACGTGCGCCGATGGCCGTGCTCAGCGGTCCGCCGATCATGTTGCCCAGGGGTACCGAGACGATCATGACGGTGCCTCGGGCGGCCAGCACCTGCGGCAGCTGCTGCGGGGTGGCGGCGCGCTGGAACAGCACGGTCGAAGTGGCCGCGTAGGGAGCCCATATGAGGCCCGCCAGGCCGAAGGAGACCAGCGCGACGGCGGTGGGTGCGCCGAGCCCCATGGGCAGCAGCGCGGCGCCGAAGCCGATGACGATGCCGATGGTCGTCGGCCACAGTGACCAGTTGCGCAGATAGCCGGTGATCAGTCCGCCGATCACCGAGCCGATGCCGAATGCCGTGTAGTACCAGGCGAGCATGGCGGCCGAGCCGCCGAGTTCCTCGGAGACCAGGACCGGCAGAGCGATCAGGACGGGGCCGAAGAGGAGGAAGTATCCGAAGGTCAGGGCCAGTAGTCCGGACAGACGACGGTCGCCCAGGATGGCGCGGAAACCGGCCGAGCGGGAGGCCTGGCTCCGGGGCGTGTCGGAGGCGGCCGTTCGAGGTGCGGCCATGCGGTAGGTGAGGGCCAGCAGGGCGAAGGTGGCCGCGTCGACCGCGATCACCGTCGCCGCGCCTCCCCAGGCGATGAGCAGGGCGGCGACGGGCGGCCCGACGACGGTGGCGAACTCGCTGAAGATCGTGATCACCGCGTTTCCCGCCAAGTGGTGCCGCTCCTGTAGGACTTCGGTAAGCAGCGTGTAGCGCCCGGCCGTTCCCCAGGCGTGCAGGAGGGAGGAGGCAGCCAGCAGTGCGATGTAGAGCCCCATGGACAGTGCGTCCAGGACATACATGACCGGAATCAGGCCGAGCGCGGTCGCCCTCAGGATCGCGTCCCAGCCCGCGAGTTGAGCCCCGCTGCGGGCCGACAGCAAACGGCCGAAGAGAATCCCGCCCAGTGCCCCTGGCAGGATGTACGCCACTGCGGCGACCGCCACCCACGTCCCCCTGCTGCCTTCGGGGGCCAGTTCCAGAGCCAGCCAGGTGACGGCGACGGTACTCATCCCGTCCCCGATGTACGACAGCCCCACGCCAGGCAGGATTCTCCGCAGAACCGGGTGCCGGACCACCGGCCAGTAGGGCGACGAGCTGACGATTTTTCGTACGGATTCGCTTGGCATGGCGCCATGACATAGGCGGCGCCCACTCGGTGTCAAACGCTATCGCGCAGAGCGTATCCGCGCCCGGATGAGTGAGGTGGGACGATGGATCTGGGAAACCCGGACCTTTACACAAATGCCGATCGATATGCGCGCTGGAGGTCTCTGGTCGCGGCGGGAGAACCGCACTGGAGCGATCCGGCTGAGGCACACGACGGTTTTTGGTCAGTTTTTTCGTACGAAGCGTGCGGCAAGGTGCTTTCCCCGTCGGCTCCGATGACGTCGGAATACGGCATGATGATCGGGTTCGACCGGGAGCACGTTGATCTCTCCGCGGGCCGCATGCTGGTGACGGCCGAGGGCGACCGGCACCGGAAGCTGCGCCGCATCGTCAGCCCGTTCCTCACCCGCCTGGCCGCTGGTTCGTTCACCGAGCGCATCGAGCAGGAGGTGTCCGGCCTGCTGCGCACCGCGCGGGAGGGCGGGCACGAAGGGGGTGCGTTCGACGTTGCCAAGGGGATCGGGCCGTACCTCCCGGCGGCCACCGTCTGCGAGATCCTCGGCGTGCCGGCCGCCGACCGGGAACGGCTCATCACGCTGACCGGCCATGCTTTCGGCGGGGAGGACAGCAGCTACGACGGAATGACGCCGTCCATGGCGCACACCGAGATCCTCTCCTACTTCTACGACATGATCACGGAGCGGCGGCGGTGTCCGGGCGACGACCTGGTCAGCGCGCTCCTCGCCGACCCGGAGCTCGACGACCAGGACGTGCTGCTGAATTGCGACAACGTGCTGATCGGCGGGAACGAGACCACGCGGCATGCCGTCGCCGGTACCTTCCACGCCCTGGCCGAGGCGCCCGACACCCTGGCCCTGCTCGGCGGAGATCCGGAGGCCTTCGCGCCCGCCGTGGAGGAGGTACTGCGGTGGGCCTCTCCGGCGCTCCATGTCCTGCGGGTCACCACGGGGGAGTTTTCGGTCGCCGGGCAGGTGATTCCGGTCGGCAGCCCGGTGGTGGCCTGGCTTCCGGCGGCGAACCGCGATCCCCGGGTATTCGACCGGCCCGATGAATTTCAACCCCGGCGCACCCCCAACAAACACTTGGCGTTTGGCTACGGTCTGCACCACTGCATGGGAGCCGCGTTGGCCCGGATGGAAATCGACGTTCTGCTGCGTGTCCTGAGCCGGGAGGCCAAGTCGATATCGATCGCGGATGAACCACAGTGGATCCGTGGCCTGCTCGTGCAGGGATATAAGAGCATGCGCGTGGCCGTCGACTGGAATTGAGGAATGTCCGAGATGAATCGATCGATCCCCGAACAGTGTCCTGCCGAGCGGCTCGTAGACCGTTTCGAGGCGTGGGTGGACCGGGCTCCGGAGGCTGTTGCCCTGGTGGCGGAGGGCCGTGAGACGACGTACGGAGAACTCGACGCCCGTGCGAACCG
>NZ_JBHYMF010000275.1:0-7358 GCF_042742855.1 Streptomyces sp. NPDC058877
ACCCGGCGGGCATTCCGCCGGGTCGCTCAGCCGCCGTGGAGCGGACGAATTCCCTTCGGCCGCCGCGCGCATTCCCATTCCGCCGCAAGGAACGGACCCGGCTGTGACCGTGAAGAGAATCACCGTCAACGAAATCGACTTCGCCTATCTGGAACAGGGCGACGGGCCGCTGGCCCTGCTGATGCACGGCTTCCCGATGTCCCCGGCCACCTACCGGTACCTGATGCCGGCCCTCGCCGAGGCGGGCTACCGCGCCGTAGCCCCCTACCTGCGCGGCTTCGCGCCCTCGACGCTCCCGCCGGACGGCTCCTTCGCGATCGCCGACCTGGTGGCCGACATCAACGGCCTGCACGAGGCGCTGGGCGGCGATGGTGAAGCCGTCCTGGTCGGACACGACTTCAGCGCCCCCGCGGCATGGGGCGCGGCCCAGGACGCCGAGCGCTGGTCGAAGGCCGTCGTCTGCGACGTCCCCCCGTTCGCGGTGTTCGGGCCGATGGTCCTGACGCCCCGCGGCACCGACGCGCTCAGCCACTTCTGGTTCTTCCAGACCGCGGTGGCCGAACAGGTGGTCGCCGCGGACGACCTCGCCTACCTCGACTGGATCTACCGGAAGTTCACGGCGGACGGCTTCGACGCCACCGAGGACCTGAAGCACGCCAAGGACGCCCTCCGGGCGCCGGAGAACCTGGCTGCGGCCCTTTCGCTCTACCGGACGGCCTTCCCGCCCGCCCGCTTCGGCACCCCGGAGTGGGCGCAGGAGCACGCCGCGGTCTGGGGCGCCCCGCCGAGCCGGCCCACGCTGAACCTCTTCGGCGCGGAGGACCCCAGCTTCGCGATCACCGACGAGACCCTGGCGGCCATCGTCGACGGCCTGCCCGAGGGCTCGCACGCCGAAGTGGTCCAGGGAGCCGGCCACATCGGACTGGTCGAGAAGCCCGCCGAGGTCAACCGCCTGATCCTGCGCTTCCTGGCCGGAGAGCTCTGACCGGCCGCACGACGGGACGGCCCGGGTCGCCGGCCACCGCGGCCGGCCACCCGGGCCGTCCCGTCTCCGTTCGAACGGTCAGGGCCGTTCGAACGGTCGGAAGGTCAGGAGGTCAGGAGCTGAACTTGTCCTGGCCGTTCCACCAGTTCTCGCCGGGCCCCTTGGCGTCGGCGTCGTCGTAGCTGTCGTGCAGGCGCCACCAGTCCATGGGGCGCGCCAGGCCCTCCTCCTGCCGGCCCAGCAGCGTCATCTCCAGGTAGTTGTAGGTGTTCAGGGTGACCTCGCTGCCCCGGTCGTACACCGAGTTGGTGTGGAAGACCTCGTCCCCCTCGCGCAGGAACGAGCTCACACCGGGGAGTTCGCCCTTGTCGGTGGTCACGTTGAAGTCGCGGTTGAAGTCGCTACCGTAGGACGAGACGAAGGGCAGGTCCCAGCCCATCCGGACCCGGAACGCCTCGATCTTGTCGATCGGCGCGCGGGCCACCATCACGAACGAGGTGTTGCGGTCGTGCAGGTGGGCCAGGTGCCCCACCGAGTCGGCCTGCATCGAGCAGCCCGGGCAGCCCTCCTCCCAGGCCGGATCGAACATGAAGTGACGGACGATCAACTGCTTCCGCCCCTGGAAGAGTTCGAGCAGCGTGGGCGTGGTGCCGGGCGCCTCGAACACGTACTCCTTCTCGACCCGGACCCGCGGCAGCGTGCGCCGGGCCGCCGAGACCGCGTCGCGGAGCCGGGTCAACTCCTTCTCCTGTTCCAGCAGTTCCTTGCGGGCGATGAGCCACTCCTCCTTGGTGACGACGGGCGACAGATCCACACTGACCTCCTGATGACGGGGCTGCCGCCGGAACCGGCGGGCGGGAACGATCCTCGGGACCACGGTGGCACCCGAACGGTTCGCCCACTTCCTCGTAATTGCCCTGCCCGAAAAACCTCCGACGGGATCCGGGCAATTCTGAAGAGGCGCCGTCCGGCCGCCCGGTGAAAACATTTTCCAGTGATCACACGAATGGGGACCCGCTCCGGTCACCCGCTCAACCGAATCGTCCAGGAGGAAATGATGTCGTCCGCTGGAATACCGACCCGGGAAGAAATCGTCGAGCGGGTCTCCGCGCTGGTGCCGGTCCTCCGGGAGCAGGCGGCCTGGTCCGAGGAGAACCGGCGGCTGAGCGACGAGACGATCGCCACCCTCGCCGAGGCCGGCGTCTTCCGGCTCCGGACGCCCGTGCGCTACGGCGGCTACGAGAGCGACACCACCACGCTGGTCGAGGTCGCCATGGAGCTCGGCCGCGCCGACGGCGGCATCGCCTGGACCTCCTCCGTCTTCTGGATCCCGACCTGGATCGCCGGCCTCTTCCCCGACCGCGCCCAGGACGAGGTCTTCACCTCCGAGGCCCCCCGGGTCTGCGGCACCAACAGCCCCACCGGCACGGCCGTGCCCACCGAGGGCGGCATCGTCCTCAACGGCTCCTGGGGGTTCGTCAGCGGTGCCTCGCAGGCCGGCTGGCAGGAGATCGCCGCGATCCTGCTCCGTCCGGACGTCGAGCCCGAGCCCATCATGGCGCTGGTCCCGATGGCAGACCTCAAGCTCGTCGACGACTGGCACACCAGTGCCCTGCGGGGCAGCGGCAGCGTCACCACGGTGGCCGAGGACGTCTTCATCCCCGACCACCGCATCATCCCGATGAGCGCCGCCATGCGACCGCAGGGCCTGTCCCGGGCCAACGCCGACTCCCCGGTGTGGCGCACCCCCGCCTCCCTGGTCGCGGCGGCCTCCGGCGTCGGCGTCGCGGTCGGCCTGGCCAAGGCCGCCCGGGAGGTCTTCTTCGAGCGACTGCCCGGCCGCAAGATCACCTACACCGACTACACCGTGCAGAGCGAGGCCCCGATCACCCACCTGCGGGTCGCCGAGGCGGTCAACAGCATTGACCAGGCGGAGTTCCACGCCCGTCGCGCCGCGGCCACCGTCGACGACAAGGCCGCCAGCGGCGAGGCCTGGAAGCTCGAGGAACGCGCCCGGGTCCGCAACGACCAGGGCGAGGCGACCCGGCTCGCCAAGCACGCCATCGACCTCTTCGTGAGCATCAGCGGCGGCACCTCGATCTTCCTCGACGTGCCGCTCCAGCGGATCGCCCGTGACATCCAGGCCGTCGACCTGCACGCCCTGATCAACCACAACACCAACACCGAGCTCTACGGCCGGATCCTGTGCGGCCTGGAGCCCAACACGCTCTACATCTGACCGACGCCCGTCCGACCGACCCGGGCAGGGTCCGACGCCTTCGGTGGGAGAGCGTCGGGCCCGCACCCGCGGTTCCTCGGCCGGGCCGGCCCCGTCAGTGGCCGACCATGCCGCCGGTCAGGTCGGCCGTGGTGCCGGTGGATACCGGAGCCAGGTCCGAGGCCAGGAACGCCGCCATGTTCCCCACGTCCGCCAGCGCGGGCCAGCGGCCCAGCAGGTTGCGGGCCGCCGAGCGCTCCTGCCAGCCCGCCTGCCGGGCCGGCAGCTCCGGCAGATCGGAGGCCATGGTGGTCTCCATGCTGCGCGCCGCCTCCGGAGATCCTGCCGAGTGCAGACAGACCACCCGGATGCCCGCCGTCCCCAACTCGGCCGCGAGGGTGCGGGAGAACGCTTCCACCGCTGCCCAGGCCGGCCCGAACCCGGCCGTGTACGGGTACGGAACGCGCGAAGGCGCCGCAGTCATCATCATGATCACGCCCCGACCCTGCGGCACCATGCGTGCCGCCGCCGCGTTGGCGGTGACGAACTGTGCCTTGGTGAAGTCGATGATCGGTAGCGAGAAGTCCTCGAAGGACAGCTCGCCCAGCGCCGCGCCCTGCGCGCCGCCCGGCCGCCGCGTGGAGGTCGCGCAGTACGAGACGTCCAACCCACCGGTCCGCTCGACCACGGAATCCAGAAACGCCTCCACCGCGTCCCGGTCGAGCGCGTCCACCTGCGCGGTCACCACCGAACCACCCTCGGACTCCACGTCGTGGACCAACTGCTTCAACGCGGCCTCACCACGCCCCGCCACGAACACCCGGGCGCCCTCCCGGACGAAGGCCCTGGCCACCGCCCCGCCGATCGCCCCGGCACCGTAGACGACCGCCGTCCTGCCCGCCAGCAGACTCTCCATCGGGTCCCACCTTCCCCTGCGGCGGACCGACCGGGGCCGACCCGCACAACCTCGGCGCCGCCGCGTGACGGGCCATCCGAGCCACGCTAAGGACCCCCCGGCCACCCCGCCCGCCGAGCGGACCCGTCCCCGGGCCCCGCCTCGACGGCACCGCAGGTCGGAGCCGGTCCACGGACCCTGCCCCGGAAGGCGTGTCCGCTGCTCCAGAAGTTGACGAACGTTCGTTCCCCGCGGACCGGTCGCCGTCCCGACCGTCGACGCCATCGCGACCGGCACGACAGCCCGGCAGGCGCGCGCAACCGACCGCGTTCCTCTTCTCCCGGCCCCGGCCCCGGCGCAGCGCGGCTTCTCCTGGGCACCCCTGTCAGGAGGGCCCGACGCCGTGGAGGCTGCTGGTCCCCTCTCGCCGGAGAATCCCGAGCAGCGACGAGCACGGCGGGCGGGCCGGTCTTCAGGCCGTGCCCGAGCGGCCGAACCGGCAGGGAGGGAGGAAAGCGGAGGCGTTCGTGGGCGCTGCCATGCCTCCCCTGCACTGGCAAGGCATCACGGTGCATCGCCGGCCCTTGGCTCCACCGCAGCTCAGGGGCGTGGCGCGTCCATGATGTACGGCTTCATGCCAGGGCTCTCGGGGCACGTAGGTCTTCGGGGGCCGATCGGATCCAGCGGCTGGTGATCAGCCGGGGTCCCTCCCGGTCGGCGCGAGGGGAGACGGCCCTCAGGCCGCGAGCTCCTGCTCGGCACCCGTCGCCTCGGCCCAAGCCGCCACGAGCACCTGGTAGATCCGCTGCTCGTCGGCCGTCAGTGGACGGCGCTGCTCGCCGGCGCGCACCCACAGGGTGCGGATGGCGTCGTTCAGGGCTTCCGGGCTAGGGGTCTCTCCACGTGAGTCGGGCATGGAGTCAAGGCTAAGGCCCGGGACTGACAAAGCCCGCACGCAGCCGACGTGGGATCCACCACGCCACCGGGGCGAGGCCGCCGGTGAGCAGCGTGGTCGCGGTCGGGGGAGGGGGCGGCCGGGGGAGGGGCGCGGGTGTTCGGCTCGCCGTGACGCCCGAAGCCCCGGCCCTTCGCCCGGCCGGGATCCTCCGCCTCCGCAGCGACTCAGTTCCGGGGGCGGGTGCGTGTCGCCGGGGCCGTGCGACCCGGCGGCCGGACCGCCGCGAGCAGGGCCGTGGCGGTGGCCGCCGCCAGTGCTGCCGGAAGGGAACGGGTCGCCAGTGGACCTGCTGCAGCGGCGCCCAGGGCGAAGCCGGTGACCTTCAGGCTGGCGCCGGTGGTGAAGACCTGGCTGCGCAGACCGTCCGGAGCCTCCCGGTGGCGCACCGCGAACAGGGCGGTGAGCTGGGGACCCTCGCCGAGACCGGCGAGGAGGAAGCCGATGGTCAGGGGTGCCGGCCGGCCGGTCAGGGCGAGGGCGGGGGCGGCGGCCTGGGCCAGTGCCCCGATTCGTACGAGTGAATCGGGGGGCAGGGGGAGGGGGAACCGCATGAGCAGGGCGTTGGCGACGAGCGCGGAGACCGCCGTACAGGACAACAGGAGCGCCGCTCCCCGGCCGGCTCCGCCGAGGGCCTGCTCGCCCAGCAGGGGGACACAGACGGTCAGCATCCCCTGGGCGACGGAGGAGACGACCGAGGTGAGGGTCGCCCGGGCCAGGAGCGGTTTCCCGAGGACGGCGAGCGTTCCGGCGGCGAGCGCGCCGCCCAGGGGGACGAGCGCGTTGCGGAGGGAAGAGAGGGAAGAGGAGAGGGAAGAGGGGGTACGAAGGGTCCGCCCGTGGGTGTCGGTTCCGTCCCCGGCCCGCATCGCGCCGGCCGTCGCGCGTTGACCCCGTCCGGTGCCGAGGCCCCCGGCCCGCCCGCCCCGGATCGGGAGGGCCCGGATCGGGAGGGCCCGTGCGGCAGGGGCCGCCGCGGCGATGAGGCCCGCGGAGAGCGCGACGGCCGCCGAAGCCCCCAGCAGGTCCGCCGTGCCGCCCGCGAGGGCCGGGCCGGCCAGGGCCGCCGCGCCGAAGGTCATCGCGTCGAGGGCCCGGGCCCGGGGCGCTTGCCCGGCCATTGCCACCTGCGACAACTGGGCCGACCAGCCGCCCGCGAGGGCCGGGCCGAGGAGTCCGGCGAGGAGGGCGGTCACCAGGGCGGCGGCGAACGGGAGCCTGCCGAGTTCCGCCAGGACGAGCACCAGACCCGTTGCGTACAGGGCGAGTGCTCCCGCCAGGAGACGGCCCGGTCGCGCCGCTCCGTCGAGGAGCGCTCCGAGCACCGGTCCGCCGAGCGCGGCGGAGACGCTGACGGCGGCGAGCAGCGCCGATGCCTCGGTCGTGGACCCGGTGCGAGCGAATCCGGCGAGCAGGAGCGCCGGTCCGGCGGCCTCGTCGCCGACCCGGGCCACCAGCGCCCCGGCCAGGCAGAGAAGAAGGGGGTAACGCTTCAGCATTCTGAAAACGTTACGAGTGTGACGCAAAACTCGGCAAGATGCGTTACATTGCGAGAATGTCAGCCACCGAGGACGACTGGTCCACCCGCCATTCCGTACGGACGACGGCCCGGCGCACCGCCGCCCTGGTCAATGCGCTGGCCGACGACGGTTGCGCCCCCGCCGCGGTGGCCGAGGTGCTGCTCGCCCACGGGGAGAACGCCCCCGTCGTGCTCGACCGCGACGACATCGCCCAGATGCGCGCGGCTGCCGACGAACTGAGGGAGGTCTTCGCCGCCGGAACCACCGAGGGGGCCGCCGCCGTGCTCAACCGGATCCTGCGGGACCGCACCGGCACGCTCCGGCTGACCTCGCACGGCGGCGAGAGCCCCTGGCACCCCCATCTCGACCGCGACGACGACGCTCCCTGGGGCGAATGGCTGCTCGCCTCGTCCTGCATGGCGCTCGCCGTCCTGCTCTGGGACCGGCAGCGACCCCCCGGCGGCACCTGCGCGTCCGGCAGTTGCCGGAACGTCTTCGTCAGTCAGGGCAGCGGACCGGAGCGCCGTTACTGCTCCCGCCGCTGCGCCACCCGGGAACGGGTCGCGGCGCACCGGCGGAAGGAGTCCGGGGAGCAGCAGGGGGAGGCGGGGGACTTCGCGCGGTAGCGGTGGCGGTGGTGTCCGGGGAGGGGTCCGGGTGCCGCCGCCGGTGGGGGTGGGGTGCCGGGTTACTTGGTGAGGGAGGCGACGCCGATCCGGGCGAACTTCTCGTCGAGGTCGCCGGAGGGGGCGCCGGCGACGCCGATGCCGGCGATCGGGGCGCCC
>NZ_JBHYMF010000276.1:0-7344 GCF_042742855.1 Streptomyces sp. NPDC058877
GTCCGGGGCGCGGCGCGTCCGCGTGCGCACGGCCCGAAGGGCGCGGGCCGCACGACGGAGCGCTCCGACCGGGAGGAGCCCTTCGACCGTCATCGCTGCACACGGAGGCCCACGCCCCGGAACGGAGCACGCCCTAGGGGAACAGCTGCTCCTGCGCCGCGTCCCGGGCCCGGAGCAGGGCTCCGCGGAGGACCGCCGCGTCCCCGAGGGCCGTGGCGCGGACCTCGGTGCGGAGCGGTGACAGGGCCGCGAGCTCGGCCCCGACCCGCGCGGCGAGTTCCGCTCCTCCCCGGTGTCCCGTCTCCCCTCCGAGGACCACGCAGCCGGGGTCGAGGACGGACACGACCGCAGCCGCACCGACCGCGAGGCGGTGGGCGAGGGCCTCGACGAAGGGACCGTGCCCCTCGGCGAGCGCCTCGACCGGATCGACCCCGTGGGTCGCGGCGAGCGCCCGGACGGCCGCCACGCAGGCGAGTTCGTGGAAACCGCCGTCGCAGCCGGTGGCCGAGGGCAACCCCGAGGTGCCGGGAACGGGCAGGAAGCCGATCTCGCCGGCTCCGCCCGAGGCCCCCCGCCGGAGCCTTCCGTCGAGGACCACGGCGGAACCGACGCCCTGACCGAGCCAGAACAGGACGAAGTCCTCCCGGTCGCGGGCCGCGCCTTCACGGAGCTCGGCCACGGCGGCGAGGTTGGTCTCGTTCTCGGCGAGGACGCGGGCGGGGAGGCGCTCCTGCAGGACGGTGACGAGCAGCCGGTGCCAAGCGGGCAGCCCCGAGGAGTCGCGCAGCTCACCGGTGGTGGGGTCGATGAGGCCGGGGGCGCCGATGACCACGCTGTGCAGCCGGTCGGCACCCGCGTCCTTCGCGGTCCGCTCCAGGAGCGCCACCGCCTTCTCGACGGCGGGTGCGGTGCCGCCCTCGTCGCCCACCGGCACGGTGGCCTCGGCGAGGGTGGCACCGAGGAGGTCGGCGACGGTGACGGAGACCGAACGGGTGCGGACGTCGAGGGCGGCGAGGTGCGCGCGGTCGGCGACGATCCCGTACAGCTTGGCGTTGGGGCCGCGGCGCTCGGCCCCGGCCTCGCCGACGACGTGCACCAAGCCGGAATCCTGGAGGCGCTCGACCAGGTCGGCGACGGTCGGGCGGGAGAGTCCGGTGAGCGTCTTGAGCTGAGCGGCCGTCAACGGACCTTCGTCTTGGAGCAGTCGCAGGGCGAGCCGGTCGTTGATGGCCCGTGCGGTGCTCGGGGATGCGGCCATGCGGCGATCCTCTCAGACTCGCGGAGGGCTGGGCCTCCCCCGGAATCTATTTATCAGGCAAGGTTCCTGATAGTTTACGCGACACACCACGACCCCCGGGAGGGCCCATGGCGGCGCGGACCGTCACCAGCACCGAGCACCTCCGACGGGCGCGCCTCGCCGTAGCCGCCGTCTTCTGCGTCCACGGCGCGGTCACCGGCAGCTTCGCGACCCGGATTCCCTGGATCCAGGAGCACGCGGGCGCCAGCGCCGGACAGCTCGGACTCGCGCTCGCCTTCCCGGCGCTCGGCGCCTCCCTCGCCATGCCGCTCGCCGGATCCGTCTCCCACCGCTTCGGCGGGCGCACGGCGCTGCGCGGCCTGCTCGCCCTGTGGACGCTCTCCCTCACGCTCCCCTCGCTCGCCCCGAACGTCTGGGGGCTGTGCGGCGCGCTCTTCGTGTACGGGGCGACCGCCGGCATGTCCGACGTGGCGATGAACGCACTGGGCGTGGAGACCGAGATCCGGCTCGACCGGTCCATCATGTCGAGCCTCCACGGCATGTGGAGCGTGGGCGCCCTGCTCGGCTCCGCCGCCGGCACGGTCGCCGCCCACCTCGGCGGCGACGCCCGGCTCCACCACCTGATCGCGGCCCTCGTGCTCACCGCGCTGGGCCTGGTCTTCTGCCAGGGGGTGCTCGACGTGCGCGGTGCCCCGGAGGAAGAAGCGCCGCCGCGCTTCTCGCTGCCGCCGAAATCCGCCCTGGTCATCGGTGCCGTCGGTTTCTGCGGGGTGTTCGCGGAGGGTGCCAGCCTCGACTGGTCGGCCGTCTACCTACGGGACGCGCTGGACGGCTCGGCAGGGGCCGCAGCGGCCTCCACCACCGCCTTCGCCCTGACGATGTCGGTGGCCCGCCTGGCCGGCGACCGGGTCGTGGACCGCTTCGGGGCGGTCCGCACCGTACGGGTCGGGGGCGCCGTCGCCACCCTCGGCGGTCTCCTGGTGGTCTTCGCGCCGCACGCGGCGGTCGCCATGGCCGGTTTCGGTCTGATCGGCCTCGGGATCGCGGTCGTCGTCCCGCTGGCCTTCGCTGCGGCCGGCCGCAGCGGGCCGAACCCCAGCCAAGCCATTGCGGGCGTCGCCACGATCACCTACACCTCGGGCCTCATCGCCCCCTCGGCGATCGGTGGCATCGCCGATGCCACCTCACTGGTCGTCTCCTTCGGTCTGGTCACCCTGCTGACCCTGGGGCTCGTGTGCGGCGCGGGCGTGCTGAAGGCCGGGGGGCGCGAGGCGGCGCCGTCGACGCCGGCCCCCGCGCGGAGTGCCGGCCCGGTCGCGTAGGCCGGGGTCACGACGGCCCCGGCTCCACCACCCGTTCGGCCACGCCCTCACTCCGGCGAGATCGCCGACTTCCACATCCGCCGCCGGGGACGCGCGAACACCGAGTTGTCGATGACGACGTCTGCCAACGGCAACGGGTCGACTTCTCGGAGGTAGACGCGCTCGGCGACCAGATACCTGTTGCGGTGGATCGACTCGGCTTCGGTGCCGGCCCAGTCCTGGTCACGCTCGGCGCCCCGCCGAACGGACAGTTCCGCATCCACCTGCAGCCAGATGCGGAAATCCCAGTACGCGTTGATCTCGGGGCGGAAAGCGAAGACGCCGTCCACGATCAGCACCGCGTCCGCCCCGATCGGCGTCACTTCGGACGAGTGGTCTCGTTGGGTCAGCGGGTCGATGCTGCACAACGCACAGGCCGCCGCTCCCGATGACCGGCAGGGATCCAGCAACAGACGCTTGACCGCCTCGTAGTCGTACGCGTTCCGGTAGTACCCCTCACCGGACTCCCGGTCATAGAGGTGTCGGTCCCTCCACGGCTTCTTGAAGTCGTCGAGGGTCGCCCGGAGAACAGGCCGTCCCGCAGCACTGATCCGCTCGGCCAGTTCATGTCCGAAGCTCGTCTTCCCAGCGGCGGTGAAGCCGTCGATTCCCACGAGCAGGCGGCCTCGGCCGAGATCCAGGATGCGCTCGGCAACCTCTTCGACCAGCATGCCGCGCTCGACGGAGGCCGCCGGAGGAGAGGGCTGCCGCCAGGAAGAAGCCGAATGGTGCACGTCCGCCCGTGATGATCCCATGGAGGTGAACCTATCGGCTGGCCCAACGGCCGGGAAGGCCACACATCGCTGCTCAGAGCGCCGCCCCCCACGGGCTCGATCAAGAATCCCGTGGACGTCACCTCGACGCGGGCGGCGAGCGGTGCGGGCGGGCCCTCGGCCTGCCCGGCGAGCGCACGGGACCGGGACCTCCGGAGCCGGTCGGCCACGAGGCCCTGCCACGAGCCGACGTCACCACCGGGCACCACGTGCTGCGGGCCTTCGCCCCGGCCCGCTTCGAGGATCGGGAAACGCCACGGGACTTCCGCTACGAGCCCCTGCGGGACGGGGCCGGAGGCCGCGTCGAAGAGCCGAGTGATTCGCCCGTTCTGGGGAAGCCCGGCCGGAGGAGTTCCCTCCCGGTCCCGCGACTGGAAGCCTGCCCCCATGGTGCAGACCCAGCGGATCGGGCAGGAACTCGGGCAGTTCGTCGCGGTCGACCCCGTGGTGGACCGGATGCGGGCACTGCGCGCGGCGTGGCATCCCTCCGACGGCGTCGCCGTCTTCAACCGGGTCTACCTGACGGTGACCGAAGAGATCGGTCACGCGATCGAGTCGGGCGCGTTCGCCGATCGGCGGGCTGCCGCCACCCTCGACGTGCGGTTCGCCGAGCGCTACCTCGCGGCCGTCGACGCCGTCACCACCGGTCGGCCCGTCCCCGCCTGCTGGCGCCCCCTCTTCCACTACCGGCGCCACCCCGGCGTACGGCCGCTGCAGTTCGCGCTCGCCGGGATCAACGCGCACATCGGCCACGACCTGGCGCTCGCGGTGGTCGATGCCTGCCGGACCCTGGAGTGCGCACCGGCCGACCTGGAGGACGAGTTCGACCGGGTCGGCGACGTCCTCGTCCTCCTGGAGGAGCGCATCCGGGAGGAACTGATGCCGGGCCCGGACCTCTTGGAGGTCGCGGACCCGCTCACTCATCTGCTCGGCTGCTGGAGCCTGGACCGGGCCAGGGACGGCGCCTGGCTGGCCGCGCGGTCGCTGTGGCAACTGCGCGGCCTCCCCGAGTTCGCAGGGGAGTTCACCGAGCGCCTCGACCGGTCGGTGGGCCTGGTGGGGCGGATGCTGCTGACCCCTCTCGCCAGGCCCTGACCCCCGTGTGCGTACCGGTGATCAGTCCTCCGGCAGCTCGACCGGGGCGATCTCGTCGTACACGTCGCCCGGCCCCGGGTTCGTGGCGTCGGTGCCGCCCCCGAAGTGGTGCATCACGCCCCAGACCGCATTGAGCGCCGTCTGCACCGCTCCTTCGGCCCAGCCCGCCGTCCAGGAGATGTCGTCGCCCGCGAGGAAGATGCCTCGCTTGTCCTCGGGCAGCCGGTCCTGCATGAAGTGGGTGAACAGACGGCGCTGGTAGCGGTAGTGGCCGGGCAGGTTCGCCTTGAAGGCCCCCATGAAGTAGGGCTCGTTCTCCCAGGAGACCGTGACCGGGTTGCCGATGATGTGCTTCCGGACGTCGACCTTCGGGTAGATCTCGCCGAGCGACTTCAGCATGACCTCCATCCGCTCGTTCGCCGAGAGCGGCAGCCACTTCAGGCTGTCGTCGCACCAGGTGTACGAGAGGCAGATGACGGCCGGCTTGTCCGGGCCGTCGTCCAAGAGGTAGGTGCCGCGGGTCATCCGGTCGGTGAGCGTCATCGACATGACGTCGCGGCCGGTCGGGTTCCCCTCGTCGTCGACGGCCTCGTCCAGCCAGAAGGGCCGGTCGACGGGCACGAAGAGCTTGGAGGACTCCATGTAGTGGGTGCGCTCGATCGCCGTCCAGTGGTCGATCGGGAAGAGCGAGTCATCGCAGTCGATCTTGGACAGCAGCATCCAGGACTGGGCGGTGAAGATCGCCGCCGGGAAGGTGCGGATGTCGCCGGAGGCGTCGGTGACCGTGATCCGGTTGCCGGCGGTGCGGTTCAGCCGGGTCACGGCCGGCTTCGGGGAGCCCTCGTGCAGGGAGCTGAGGGAAGTGCCCGGCGCCCAGTGGACGATCTTCTCCGGCTCGCGCTCCCACAGGCGCAGCGGCAGCTGCTGGGAGCCGCCCACGATGCCGCGGTGGTGGTCGTCGGCCTCGGTGTAGACGACGCGGAGGATCTCCAGGATGGAGTTCGGGAAGTCGGTGTCCCAGCCGCCGGTGCCGAAGCCGACCTGGCCGAAGATCTCGCGGTGGCGGAAGGACTTGAAGGCCTCGGACTCGCAGAGGAAGCCGTAGAAGGTCTGGTTGTCGAGCTTCTCGACGAGCTTGGACCAGATCTCGCGGATGCGGGGGACGTCGCGCTCCCGCATGGCCTGGTTCATGTCGGAGAAGTCGGCGCCCTCGTCGAGGCACTTGTTCCAGGCGTCCGCCACGTCACGGTAGACCTGCGGCAGGTCCGCGATGGTCTCGGCGTAGTGCGACTCGCCCTTGAGGTCGACGACGGTCGACGGAGTGGCCTCGGCGAGCGGGTTCGGGAAGGGCCTGGTCTCCAGGCCGACGAGGTCGATGTAGTGCTGGAGCGCGGTGGAGGACGGCGGGAAGCGCATGGCGCCCATCTCCGCGGTCAGGCCTTCGGCACCGGTGCCCTCGAAACCGACGGTGCGCAGCCGGCCGCCGATCTGGTCGGCCTCGTAGACCACGGGCTTGAGGCCCATCTTCATCAGCTCGTACGCGGCGATGATGCCGGAGAGGCCTCCGCCGATGACGGCGATCTCGGTGCCGTGCTCGGTGGCCGGTATCTGGCCGAGGCCGGCCGGGTGGGCGAGGAAGTCGTCGTAGGCGTAGGGGAAGTCCGGACCGAACATCGTGATCGGCGGCTGGCCGTCGCTGTGCGGAACGGCGGTCGTGGGCACCGTGGACGTCATGGGGTACGGACTCCTTGCGCGGAAAGGGGGGTGGGGCAGGCGGGGGCGGGGGCTCAGACGAGGGGGCCGTAGAGGCCGGGACGCCGGTCACGGAGGTAGGGGTTCTCCTCGCGGGAGGCTGCGAGGAGGGCCGGGTCGACCTCGCCGACGACGAGGTCCTCGCCGCGTCCGGCGCGGGCCCGGGGGGTGCCGTCGGGGCCGGCCAGGGTGGAGAGCCCGACGAACTCGAAGTCGCCCTCGGGGCCGGTCCTGTTGGCGTACGCGATGTAGAGCTGGTTCTCGAAGGCACGGACCGGCACCACGGACAGGGGCACGATCTCGGCCGGGTGCATGAGCGCGGTCGGCACGAGGAGGAGGTCCGTGCCGGCCAGTGCGTGCGCCCGGACGTTCTCGGGGAACTCGACGTCGTAGCAGATCATCATGCCGACGGTGAGCCCGTCGAGCTCCGCCTGGACGACGGCCCGGTCGCCGGGGGTGAACCAGGTGAGCTCGAAGTCGCCGAAGAGGTGCGTCTTGCGGTACTGCGCGAGGGGGACGCCGTCGGCACCGATGAGCTGCGCGGAGTTGTACAGGACGCCGTGCTGCTCGGTGTCCCGCTCCGGATATCCGTAGCCGATGGCCAGGCCGTGCCGCGCGGCGATCACCGCGACGGCGCGGGCGGAGGGCCCGTCGGCCGGTTCGGCCAGACGCGCCATGTCGGCGCCGATGGCGTAGCCGGTGAGGAACAGCTCGGGGGCGAGCAGCAGGCCGGCACCGGCGGCCGCGGCCCGGGCGGCGGCCTCGTCGAGGACCTTGAGGTTGGCGGCCACGTCACCGAGCTCGCCGGAGCTCTGGAGCAGGGCGGTGCGCAGCGCGGGCATGGGCGGTCCTTGGTGCTCGGAGTACGGGGAGAAGACGTAAAAAACGGTACGGTTTCGCACTCGGCCGGGACAAGGCGGCAGCGTTGCGGACCGACCGCCGAAGCGTTGCGCGATCCCCGACCGGAGCGTCGATTCGTTGCGTACGGCTCCGACCGGGAGGAAGGTTCCCCGCCGCGCGCCGTTCGAGGAGGTCGTGGAGGGGAGGGGCGCCGTCGAGGTGGCGCCCCGGGAGTGCGGCCGTCCGACCGGGCGGGCCGCACAAC
>NZ_JBHYMF010000277.1:0-7299 GCF_042742855.1 Streptomyces sp. NPDC058877
GTCGCGGGACGGGCGGCCTCGGGTTTCACCGGGTCGTCCGGCTCAGGTGCCGGCGCTCCGCTCCCAACGGTAGAAGCAGTGCGCCATGGCGTCCTGGGGGCTCCGCCAGGTCGTCGGGTCGTACGCGCTGACGTAGGTCGACAAACGCTCGCTCACGCTGCGGAACTCGGGGTGACCGACCAGCTTCGCGACCTGGGGGGCCGGGTCCTGCTCCGACTCGATCAGGTGCAGGTACACGTCCCCGAACTGGAACAGGCTGCGCCGGGCGACGCCCACCAGATGCGGCAGTTCGCCCCGGTCGGATTCGGCGAACACGTCCGCGATCGCCGGCGCCGAACCGGGCGCCATGCGGGCGACGATCAGTGCGTGGTGCATGGTTCTCCTTCCTGGGGTGCCCGTCAGGCGGGTGTGACCGGTGCGCTCCGGCGCTCGCGCGCGGCCTCCACGAGGCGGTCCCGGATGAGCGCCATCTGGATGCGGGAGTTGCGGTTGATGTTGTCCGTCATCCACGCGTCGTCGACGGGGGCGTCGGGCTTCATGGCGAAGTCCTGGATCCAGCGCATCTGGACGCCGCCGGGCAGTTCCTCGTACTCCCAGGCGATCTCCATGTGCGCGAAGGGGCCGGTCTCGACCCGGCGGGCCCGTACCGTCCGGTTGACGCGGTCCGTGGTGCGCTCCGACACCCAGCTCCAGACCTTCCCGTTCTCGTCCGGGTGCATGGTCAGGCGGAAGGTGGTGGTGTCGCCCTCGCGGGAGAGGACCTCGACGGAGGCGTACTCGCTGAAGAGTCGGGGCCAGTTCTCGATGTCGTTGGTCATGTCCCAGACCAGGTCGAGGGGGGCGTCGATGGTGATGCTGTTGTCGGTGTGTGCGGACACGTCAGACTCCTGCCAGGGCGTTGTTGACGAGGGCGACGAACTCTGCGGGCGTCTTGCAGCGCTCGGCGTCGTTGGGCAGCGACACGCCATGGCGGTTCTCCAGCTCCCCGACGATGCCCAGCAACCCGAGCGAGTCGACGCCGAGGCCGTTGAACGGGGTGTCGGGGTCCTGTTCCAGCCGTGCGGGGTCGACCGTGACGCCCGCCGAGTGCTTCATCAGCGCGGCCAGTTCGCCGAAGGTGAGTTCCTGGGTGATCATGTCGTTCCTCCTTCTCCGCCCGGGCTAGCGGGCGAGTCCACCACCGCGGCGCACGACGAGCGCCGCGTTGGATCCCATGAGTCCCCGGCTGAGGACGAGGGCCGTGTGCAGCTCGGCAGGGCGAGCGCGGGACACCACCACGTCGAGGTCGTGGTCGATGTCGAACACGTTGGGGGTCGGGGGCACCAGGCCGTGCTCCATGGCGAGCACGGCGGCCGAGGCGTCCAGGACGGGTGCCCCGCAGTAAGCCCGGCCGAAGCCGGTCTTGGGTGCCGTCACGGGGACGCGCCGGGCGTGCGCTCCCAGGACGTCGGCGATCGCGAGTGCTTCGGCGCGGTCCGCCTCCGGGACGCCGAGGGCGTCGGGGAAGACCACGTCGATCTCCTCCGGGGCACAGTCCGCCTCGTCGAGCGCCACCCGGATGGCCTGGGCGAGCCCCTCGCGGGACAGGTCCCAGCGGGAGGCTCCGGTGAAGGTGGCGCCGTGGCCGGCGAGGGTGGCCCGCACCGTCGCGCCCCGGTCGAGGGCGCGGGTCTCGTCCTCGACGAGGAGCATGGCGCCGCCCTCGGCGGGGACGAAGCCGCACGCCTTCGCCGTGAAGGGGCGGTAGGCCCGGTCCGGGTCCTCGACGGTGCTGAGCTCGGGATAACCGAGCTGGCACACCATCGAGTACGGAGCGAGCGGCGCTTCGGCGGCTCCGACGACGACCGCACCGGTGCCCCGTCGAACGGCGCGCGCCGCGTGGGCGAGGGAGTCGAGGCCGCCCGCCTCGTCGCTGGCGACGACGCCGCAGGGGCCCTTGAAGCCGTGCCGAATGGAGATCTGACCGGTGCTCGCGGCGTAGAACCAGGCGATGGACTGGTACGGGCCGACGAACTTGGACCCCTGTCCCCAGAGCTTCTGCAGCTCCCGCTGGCCGAACTCGCCGCCCCCGGAGCCGGCGGCGGTGACGACGCCGATGGAGAAGGGCTCCTCCGGGGCGTCGCCCCGGCCGAGGCCGGCATCGACGAGGGCGAGGGCCGCCGCGGCCATGGCGTAGTGGGTGAACCGGTCGGTCTGGACGAGGAAGCGCTCGTCGATGAGGGCCGAGGCGTCGAAGCCCTCGACCTGGCCCGCGACCTTGAGGGGCAGGTGCTCACAGCCCTCGCGGGTGATCCGGTCGAGGACGCTGAGACCCTCTCGGACGGACTTCCAGTAGGCGTCGGAGCGCAATCCGTTGGGGGCGATCACACCGATGCCGGTGACGACCGCCCGTGGGGGCCGCTGTGTGCTCATCGTGTCCTCCCGCCCGGCCCGGTCAGGAGCACGGCGGACTGGAAGCCGCCGAAGCCGCTGCCGACGGAGAGCACGTTCTTCAGCTTCCGGGGGCGGGCGGTGCGCGGCACGTAGTCCAGGTCGCACTCGGGGTCGGGGACCTCGTAGTTGGCGGTCGGGGGCACCACCTGGTGCTGCAGGGCCAGCACGCAGGCGGCGACCTCTATGGCGCCGATCGCCCCGAGCGAGTGGCCCACCATGGATTTGATGGAACTCATGGGCGTGTCGTACGCGTGGGAGCCCAGGGACCGTTTGACGGCGGCGGTCTCGTGCCGGTCGTTCTGGCGGGTTCCGGAGCCGTGCGCGTTGACGTAGTCGATCGACGTGGGGTCGAGGCGGGCCTGGTCGAGCGCGGTGTCGATGGCCCGGGCCATCTCCAGCCCTTCGCCGGTCAGACCGGTCATGTGGTACGCGTTGCCGTAGG
This sequence comes from Streptomyces sp. NPDC058877, assembly GCF_042742855.1. Lineage (NCBI taxonomy): Bacteria > Bacillati > Actinomycetota > Actinomycetes > Kitasatosporales > Streptomycetaceae > Streptomyces > Streptomyces sp. NPDC058877. The sequence goes on from NZ_JBHYMF010000277.1 coordinate 2,876, forward strand.
TGGCGTAGCCGCTGATCTCGCAGTAGACGTGTGCGCCGCGGGCCCGGGCGTGCTCGTACTCCTCCAGGACGAGGACCGCCGCGCCCTCACCCATGACGAAGCCGTTGCGACGGTCGTCGAAGGGTTTGGAGGCGTGTTCGGGATCGTCGTTGTCGGGAGAGGTCGCCTTGATGGCGTCGAAGCAGGCCATGGTGATCGGGGAGATCGGCGAATCGGACGCCCCGGCGATCACGACGTCCGCCCGGCCCTCCTCGATGGTGTGGAAGGCGTAGCCGACCGCGTCGAGTCCGGAGGTGCACCCGGTGGAGACGGTCTGCACCGGACCGCGGGCGCCGAACTGCTCGGCGACCACCGATGCCAGAGTGCTGGGCGAGAACGCCAGGTGCAGCTTCGGGGCGGCGGCGCGGTCGTCCACGTCCCAGCGCCGTCCGCGCTCGCTGACCAGGACGTAGTCGTGTTCCAGTCGGGTGGTGCCGCCGACGGCGCTGCCGAGGCTGACACCGACCCGCCAGGGATTCTCGGCGGCGGTGTCGACGCCGGAGTCGCGGACGGCTTCTCCGGCGGCGACGGCCGCGAACTGGATGTACCGGTCGGCGTGCTCGACCAGTTCCTGCGGAAGGCCGTGGGCGTACGGGTCGAAGTCGCACTCGGCAGCTATGCGGGAACGCAGGCCGACCGGGTCGAACAGGGTGATCCCGCGGGTCGCCGTTCGCCCCTGGCTGAGGAGGTCCCAGAAGGCCGCGGTTCCGGCGCCGCCCGGGGCGACCACGCCGATGCCGGTGACGGCCACGCGTCGCTTCACTCGAGCGCCCCCTCCCGCTCACGTGCCCGTCCATGGTCGGCGCCCGCTGCGCACGGTGCCGTCCCGGTCGTGTCCTCGGTGTCGACGTGGCCGAGGCTCGGGTGCGGGGCGAGCGGCCCCAGGTGGAAGACCATGCGGGCCTCCACGTCGCCGACGTTGCGGAAGCGGTGCCGGACGTCCACGGGGATCAGCAGTCCCTGGTCGGGCACGAGCGTGTGCGTCTCGCCGTCCAGGTCCACTTCGAGCAGCCCGGAGACGACGTAGACGAACTCCTCGGAGTACGGGTGGTAGTGCTCGCCGATGCGGTCTCCCGGCTGGATGATGGCCAGTCCCATGAAGCCGCTGGTGGAGCCCACGGTGGCAGGCGTGAGCATGGCCCGGAGGTCACCTCCGCGTCTGCAGTTGGGTTCCGTGTCGCTCAGGTTCACGATGCGCGGACGCTGCTGGAGCATGGGGTGGTACCTCCGGTTGTGACGGTGACGTGTGACGGACGGCCGGGGCCGGGGCCCGCGGAACGGGTCCGGTGGCCCGCGGTCGGGGCCGGTGGCCGGACGGCCCGCGGCGGTCCTCTCAGGAGTCGGCGGAGCGGCGGTCGGTGACGGGCAACATGTCGGCGTGCGACAGGAGCCGGTTGAGGTTGCGCTCGGACTCCAGGGACCCCTCGACGCCGATGGCGACCCCGTCGAGGAGGCGCTCAAGCACCTTGGCCTTCCGGGGCCCCTTGATGCCGAGGGCCGCGACCGGGTCGAGGTCGAGGTCGCCCTTGACGTCGATCAGACGCACCACGACGTCGTCGCGCTGGAAGACGGTGCTGCCGTGGACGGGGCTGTCGGGGTCGTCCGCGGCCTCCGCGTCCTGCTGGGCGAGGAGCCGGGCCAGGTCGGTGCCGCGCCCCTCCTTGGCCGGGTAGTACAGGGCGTGGCGCCGGAGGTCGGTCGGCTCGGGGCCGGCGGAGACCACGTGGTGCACGGCCGGGAGGGCCGCCCGGGTGAAGAAGACACGGGCCGACTCGGGGTCGGTGAGGTCCCGGTCCTGCTCCAGGTACGGGTTGATGGCCTCCTCGACCGCCCGGACCTCGGGCTGCCGGGCGACGTGTCGCAGCGCGGAGAGGAGGTCGCCCTCGACTTCGACGGCCCGTACGACGCGGTTGCCGTGCATGAACAGCGAGGTGCGGCGGAGTCGGGTGTTCTCGTCGACCTGTGCCCGGGGCGACTCGTATCCGGCGAGGAGCTCCGCCACCTTCGACTCGGAGCCGGGCTTGACCGTGAACGTGAGGGCGTGGCGGGTGACTCCGTCGCCCACGCGGGCGGCGATCTGCTCTCCCGCGAGGGTCTCCGGGGTGACCGGCCGCTGGGCCCCGGTCTCCCGGAGGATGCTGTAACGCATCGACCGGGTGTCCCGGACGCAGCTGTGCATCGGCTTGACCACCTCGACGTGTTCCTCGCTGTTGACCCAGGCGAGGAAGGGCGGGGCGCTCTCCCACTCACTGGTGATGAGCCATTGGGAGGGGTTCTCGATGGACTGGCACAGCTGGTCGCTGATGTGGCCGGGGACGTCGGCGACCTGCCTCCGCATGATTTCGTAGGCTTCGAGGAACTGCTGTTGGGCTCCGTCGTACAGGTCGAGCAGCAGGATCACCCGCAGCCTGGACCCGTCGAACACCGACTGCGAAACGCGTGCGGCGCTGGTCATGGGGCGCACCTCTTCTCGTCTTCGAGAGCGGGGAGGGACCGCCTGGCTCGAAAGGCCGGGGTCGTCATGTACTGATCGTCGGCGCGGGCGGGCCCTCCACGCGAGTCCCACGGGGCGGATGAGTGAACCGCGCGTCATTCGGGTGTTCTCCAGGCACGGTCGGGAGCTCCTGGGGGCAGACATCTGCATCCCATCCTCGACCTGCGTCAGCGATGACGCTGGAGGTCATCAATGAACCGAAGCGAAGCGACCGGCGAGGTCGACCAACGCACGCCCGTGCTGATCGTCGGCGGCTCTCTGGTGGGCCTGTCCACCTCGCTGTTCCTGGGGCGCCTCGGCGTGCCGCACATGCTCGTCGAGCGCCACGCGGGCACCTCGATCCATCCGCGTGGGCGCGGGAACAACGTGCGCACCATGGAGGTGTTCCGCGCCGCGGGCCTTCGGGACCGCATCCACGGGGCCGCGTCCGTGCTCGCGGGGAACAACGGGATCCTGCAGGCGCCGAGCCTGGTCGGCGACGTCGGCGAGTGGCTCTTCCGGAAGATCGACCCCGGCGGCGGCCTTGCCCGGTTCAGCCCGGCCGAGTGGTGCCTGTGCAGCCAGAACGACCTCGAACCCGTGCTGCTCGAGGCCGCGCGGGAGCTGGGCGGGGACCTGCGGTACTCGACCGAGCTGATGTCGTTCGAGCAGGACGGCGAAGGGGTGACCGCGCGGATCAAGAGCCGCGAGACCGGCGAGCACACCACGGTCCGGGCCGACTACCTGGTGGCTGCGGACGGTCCGCGCAGCCCCGTTCGGGAGCAGCTCGGCATCGGGCAGAACGGCTCGGGCGACCTGTTCCACAACGTGAGCGTCACCTTCGATTCCCCTGACCTCGCGGACGTCGTCGGCGACCGGCGCTTCATCGTCTGCTACCTCACCAACCCGGGGGCGGACGGGGCCCTGCTGCCGGTGGACAACGCCAGGCGGTGGGTGTTCCACGCCCCTTGGCATCCCGAACGGGGCGAAACGCTGGAGGAGTTCACCGACGAACGGTGCCGGGAGCACATCAGGCGCGCCGTGGGAGTTCCGGAGCTGCACGTGGAGATCACGGGCCGGGCGGCGTGGCACGCCGCCGAGCGGATCGCCGAACGGTACGCGGACGGGCGGGTGTTCCTCGTCGGCGACGCGGCCCACGAGATGCCTCCCACCGGGGCCTTCGGCTCCAACACCGGCATCCAGGACGCCCACAACCTCGCGTGGAAACTCGCGGCGGTCCTGGACGACTGGGCGGGTCCCGAGCTGTTGGCCTCGTACGACGCGGAGCGCCGGCCGGTCGCAGAGGCGACGAGCGCCCGCGCCGCGTCCCGTTCGGTCGAGCACAGCCACCCGGGGTACGCGCCCGAACCGGGGGCGGGCGTCCCGGCGGGGAAGCGGGGCGGGATCCTCAACGTCGCGCTGGGCTACCGCTATCCGCACGGCGCGGTCCTGGGCGCGGACCCCGCGGTCCCGGTCGTTCCGGACGATCTCCGGTTGACGGGCGAGCCCGGTAGCCGTGCGCCCCACCTGTGGCTGGACCGTGCCGGAGTGCGCCTCTCGTCCCTCGACCTGTACGAGCGGCGTCCGGTGCTGTTGTCGACGGCGGGCTCCGGAGCCGGATGGCACGCCGCGGCACAGCAGGTCGCCGAGGACCTCGGGGTGCCCCTGGAGTCCCACCGGATCGGCGGGGGCCCTGATGCGGACCTCTGCCCCACGGACGGGACGGATTGGGCCCGGGCCCACGGGGTGACCGCGGACGGTGCGGTCCTGGTCCGGCCCGACGGTTTCGTCGCCTGGCGGTCCGAGGCGGCGGCGGAGCACCCGGTGTCGGTCCTGCGGGTCGCCCTCGGGACCGTACTGGACCGGGAACCACAATCCGGGCGGGAACGCGGCGGAGCCCGCTGAACCGGGC
>NZ_JBHYMF010000278.1:0-7255 GCF_042742855.1 Streptomyces sp. NPDC058877
CACGCCTGTCCGCGCCCGGGACCCAGCCGCTCGATCCATCCCGAATCGAGTGGTTCACCCAGCTTCGCGAAGATAATTTCGCTGAGAAATCCTCACTGCTTCGCATTGAATTCGCCCACCTCAGCGAGGAAGCGAAACTTATCGCCCGCCCGAACGGTCTCGGGGGTGCTTCGGCCAGTCAGCTTGAGGTCGTGGATGTTGACATCCTCGTACTTGAAGGCAGGGCCGCCCACCATTTTCGGCCCCTGGTCGCCTGGGCCCAGGAGGAAGTCGTAGCGGGTGTCGTAGTCGCCGTGGGGAGCCATGTGCACGATCGAACCGTCGAAGGCGACCGTCTTGCCCTTGTACTTGGTCGCGAAGTCCGAGATCGAGCTGTCGCAGGTGTCCGGCGTCTTCAGCAGCGCCGCGAATTCCGTGTTGGTCTCGGGCGTGATCATCTCAGCGGCAGCTGTCCGGGCTGCGGCCGGAGTCGGCGTAGCGGAGGGTTCTGCGCTCGCGGCGGACGTCGTCGGTTTGTTCGACTCCTTCTCGCCTTCGTCTTCGAGCGCCGCGGCCACGCCGATGATTACGGCCAAGGCCACGAAGCCTCCGGCCGCAGCCCCGATCAAGAGCCGCGGCACCGGTTTCTTCGGCCGGCGGAAGTCGAGGGTGGAACGCAGCGTGCCCTGCGTCTGTCCCACCAGCTCCCAGCCGTCCTTCTGCATCTTCGAGATCACCAAGCCGTCGGTGCCGCGAACTGCCTGCATAGTTTTGTGCTCGTACCTGATCACGTCGGCCATGCGGCTCCGGTCCCCCTCAAAGAACTGCTCGTACCAACTGCCCCGTGAGCATAGGGGACTCCAGGAGAAGGGGACCTGTCCCAAGGCCCAAGCTCGACGCCCTCACGGCTCCCTCGGCCCGGCCTTCCGCCAGGCTGCCTGCTGTAAAGAGACCAACGCCAGGCCCGGAGGCGGCGTCCGTGAGCTCGCGCGCCGCCTCCGCCACTCGGCCGGCCCGCTCCTGGATGCCGGGCCCTGCCCGGACCACCGGCACCAACCCGTCCCCAACGCCGAGCCCGGCCGCACGGACACCGTCAGAACGCGTGGGACGTTCTTCTGCAGCTCATCGGTATCGCCGCCAGCCGTGTGGCGGCCGGCTGAGTGCCAACGGCCGCTGCCGCCCGCTGTCCCTGGACGGCAGGCCAGGGCAGCGGGCGGACTGCACGCAATTCGTGGTGGTGCTGGAGAAGATCCGCGTTCCCCGACTCGGGCCGGGCAGGCCCCGCAGGAAGCCCGACAGTGTCGCGACCGACAAGGGCTACAGCGACGGCCCCTGTCGCGAGTACCTGCGGCGCCGGGCATCCGGCACGCGATCCCGGAAAAGATAGACAGCCGGGCTGCCCACCTGCGTGGGGGATCACAAGGCGGGCGGCTACCGGGCTTCGACGAGGATCGTTACAAGAAACGCGACACCGTCGAGCGGGCCATCAACAGACTCAAGAGCTCCCGGGCGGTGGCCACCCGGTATGACAAGCGCAGCTATGTTTTCCTCGGCACCGCCACCGCGGCAGCCATGGTCATCTGGCTTCGAACTTGAGACCTTCTCACGGTGCGAAGGGCGGGGCGATGTCGAAGACGGTGACCTGGATGCCCTTGGCGTGCAGGAGGCGGGCGATGGAGGAGCCGAGCTTGCCGAAGCCGATCACGAGGGCAGGCCTGCCGTGGAGGATGTCGCCGCGACCGCGCATGACGGCCTCGGTGGAGAACACCACCGACTGGCCGACGAGGAAGTCCTCCGGGTCCTTGAGCGGGGACCGGGCTACCGAGATGACGGGGCAGGGCAGTTTGTCGAGGTCCTCGTAGCGGCGGTGGCCGTTCTCGGTATCCTCGATCACCCCGGCGAGCCGGCCGGTGAAGCGGCTGTGGACCGTCTCGAGGGTGGGGGCGAAGTAGCCGCCGACGTCCAGCAGGCAGGTCGTCTCCCCGGCGGCCCGGGACTCCAGGTAGTCCAGAGCGGTGTCGGGGTCGGTGAACAGTTCGCGGGTAAGGGTGTCGACGACGGTGGTGTGCTCGACCTCGCGTCGGGCGGTGGCGGCGATGGACTTCGGCTTGGGCAGCACCGCCTTCAGGGCGGTCATCGCCGCGACGGCGTGGACGAAGGAGGGCCGCTCGGGCAGCAGGTGCGTGATCAGGAAGGCGGCTGTCTTCTCGTCGGGGGGCGAAGGTGGTGGCGATCTTGGTGAAGTAGGCGTCCAGCCTGGCGCGCTCGAAGGTTTCCATGGCAGTTCCCTCTCCGGAAGGTGAGTCGGGCGGTGCATGGGGGCTGGGTGGTGCAGGCGGTGTGGGAGGTGCGGCGGGCGAAGCCGAACAGCAGCCGGCTGCGGGCGAGGGCAGCGTCGAGGTAGGCGTCGACGCGGGGGGTGCCTGTTGAGTCGGCACGGAGCGCGGTGCCGGTGTTGCCACCGGTCCGTTTCTCCGTGCCGCTCGCCGAACCCGGCGTACCCGTCTCCGAGTACCGGGCTCTCCACGGACTCTGCCGTTCAGGCGTGGTTGGGGCGGGTCCAGGGGTTGGGGATCGTGTTGCCTCTGTAGCGGTAGCGGGTGACCGTCACCGCCTGGAGGTCAAACAGTTCGACCCCATCTGCCGAGAGCTTTTGCCACCGTCCGTTGCGGTCGGTGAAGCGTCGGCGGACGTCCTTCCACTTCCAGCGGTGCAGCGCCATCCACCAGCTGATCACCCGGTGCCACGTGAAGCTGGCCAGGGAGCTCAGGGCGGCTTTGCAGACCGCGTGCTTGAAGTAGTTGGCCCAGCCACGCATGATCTGGTTGAGCCTGATCAGCACGTCCCTGGGGTTCTGCTGCGATGTTCTGTTCGTCAGGGCACGGATCTTGTCCTTCAGCTGCCGGATGGGCCGGTCAGCGATGAAGGTGTAGACGTGCCACTTGTCCGTTCCTCGCTTGCGGCGCCACTGGATGCGGAACCCCAAGAAGTCGAACCCGTCCGACATGTGCACCACCTGCGTCTTCGCCTCGGAGAGACGAAGACCGAGCGGTTGCAGCACGTCGGCGATGTCCTCGCGCAGCGCCTCAACGTCGTCGTGTGTGCCGTCGACCAGAACCACGAGATCGTCCGCGTAGCGGACGATTCGCCAGTTCGGACATCCAGCGGAACGGCGACGCCTGCGCAGGTGACTGGTGGCCATCTCCCCGTCCGGCTCCCAGGGCCCGGTCAGGTGCTCGTCGAGCGCCGACAGGGCGATGTTCGCCAGCAGCGGGGAGAGGATGCCGCCCTGCGGGGTGCCGGTGAGAGTGTCCTCGCGGCTGTTGTCCTCGGTGAGGACGCCGGCCTTGAGGAACGCCTTGACCAGCCGCAGCACGCGCTTGTCGTTGACCCGCTCGCGCACCCGGTCCATGAGGGCCGTGTGGTCGATCGAGTCGAAGCACGCCTCGATGTCCGCGTCCAGGACCCAGCGGTAGCCGTGGGTGCCGTAGAAGTGGATCTCGGCGATCGCGTCGTGTGCCCGCCGCAGGGGCCGGAAGCCGTAGGAGACCGGCTTGAACTCGGCCTCGAAGATCGGCTCCAGCACCAGCTTGAGGGCCGCCTGGACCACGCGGTCGGTGATGGTCGGAATGCCAAGGCTTCTGACCTTGCCCGAACCGCCCGGCTTGGGGATCTTTCGTTCACGCACCGGCAGCGGGCGGAACTCACCCGATTTAAGTACGTGCCGAAGATCCTCCAGGAACCCGTAGGGGCCAATCTCTTGCTCGACGTTGACGGCCGTGAGGCCGTCCACTCCGGGCGTTTTGGTCCCCTTGTTTCCCGCGACCCGTTCGAACGCCACCAGGAGCGTCGCCGAGTCGCACACGAGGTTGAACAGATCGTCGAACCTGCGGCCCTCATCGGCCGCCGCCCAACGGTGAAGTTTGGCCTGCATCCCCGATACCCGCTGGTGAGACCCCATAGGGGCCTCCGGTGCACCGCTGTTCAGCAGTGCTTCTTTCGGCATTGCAGCCTCCTCTCTTCTCGATTCCGCTGCCGCCCTTCCCCATGTGCCAGGCTCTCCCCGGCTCGGAGTACTACGGCGGCTCCGCCCCGTCCCGGCCCGGCCGGCCGACGGTGGGCCCAGCCTGTGACCGCGCTGGAGGCGTTGCCGCAGGTCAGGACCGGAACAGTTCCCGTGTTCACGTGTCGTTCGATCGACGGATTAGGAGCCCGGCTATACCCCCGCAGCATCGCCACGACTACCCCGCAGCACTTCGCCGTGGCCTCCCCGGCCGACACATAGCAACCGCCCGGGAAGTTCCCCGCCCCATAGCAAGGCAGGGACGCACCGCAACCAGCCCAGATCCGCCAGGTTCGAGCTGGTGACGAGTAAGGAGGCGTCAACGCCGGTTCCTCGCGTACTCCTTTCCGTCTCGCTTGCCGGACCCGCACCATCTGGCAGTGCTGATACGTCCCGGCTTTGTCAGGGCCGCTTGCCACCCTCCCCGGCACCTCCCGGGTCGGGCTGCCCTCAGCTTCAACCGCCCTGCTGCGACAGGACGGCGGTGGCGTCCCTTCACCGCCACTCGAACAACTCGCGCTTCACGGCGCACCTATGTCCTTCGTCAAGGTGTGGCTGTGTGCCGCAGTTGGCAACTCTTGAGCGCCTCGGCAACCGTTCCGGCTCGGCGGGGGTCCTTCATACCAGGCCTCGCTCGGGGCCATCGACGCGAGGATGGAGGAGCACCGTGGGGATCCGCAGGGCAGCGAAAGGCGTCGGCGACTTCCTGATCGAGACGGTGGGAGAAGCCGTTGCCGAGGTGATCTTCAGCCTGCTCGCCTGTGCCTTGTTCGGCTGCCTGGCTCTGATCGCCTACCTGAGCTGGTCCTTCAGTCCACGCTTCACCATTGCGGGGGCCGGGCTGCTCAGCCTCTTCCTCGCCCACGGTGCCTGGCAGACCTTCCGCTCTCCCTTGAAGGGGCGCCGTCGGGGCCTCGCCGCCCTGACCACTGTCGGTTTCACCGTGACCGCCATGACGGCCCTCTTTCTGCTGTTCTATGCCACAGAATGCGACTGCCTGTGAGGCCGTTTGACTGCTCCCCGCACACGCGGGGACGGCCGGGCGGATCGGAGGCGGTTACGTTCCAGCGGAGGTTGTTGGTGCAGGGCTGGCAGGCTGGCTTGGCGGTTGGCCACGCGGCTCAAGCATCAGAAGCCGTATCTCAACCGATCTTGGAACGTGTGGATCGAACGGAATTCCTGGTCGGGTGATCTTCCGGCGGTACGCGCATGAAGGCAGGGCCTCCTGGTAGCTCGGGGGTGCGATCCCATTCCGAGCGGTCCCGGAGGCCCTGTTGTCGCTGTTGTACGCGCCCGAGCCCGTTGACTTCAACTCGCCCGCCGTGTCGTGCGATTGCCTCGCGCACGTGTACGGCAATGCGGCTGATCATCCCGATCGGGTTCGCCGGTATCCCTCGGACATGACGGACGCGGAGTGGGCAGCCGTCCGGCCGTTGTTGCCGGTGCCGGCCTGGCTCCAGGGGCGGGGCGGACGGCCCGAGGGCTACTGTCACCGGCAACTGCTGGACGCGATCCGTTACCTGGTCGCGGGCGGGATCTCGTGGCGGGCGCTGCCTGCGGACTTCCCCGCGTGGGGCCGGGTCTACGCCTTCTTCCGCCGCTGGCGCGAGCACGGGCTGATCGCCGAGTTCCACGACCGGCTGCGTGGGAAGGTCCGTGAGCGCGAGGGCCGTGAGGCCGAGCCCACGGCGGGGATCATCGACGCGCAGTCGGTGCGGGCCGCCGCGACGGTGCCGTCCGTCTCACGCGGCTACGACGGCGGGAAGAAGGTTCCGGGCCGCAAGCGGCACATCGTGACCGATACCCTCGGTCTGCTCCTGGTCGTCGCGGTCACCGCCGCGAACATCGGCGACCGGGACGCCGCGGCGGACCTGCTGAGGCGGCTGCGCCGCCTGCACCGTGACATCACCCTCGTCTGGGCCGACGGTGGCTACACGGGCGGCCTCGTCGGATGGTGCCGGGACAAACTCGCCCTGACCTTGGAGATCGTCAAGCGAACCGACGACATGGAGGGGTTCGTGGTGCTGCCGAGGCGGTGGGTGGCAGAGCGCACGTTCGCATGGCTGATGAACTCACGCCGTCTGGCCCGGGACTACGAGACGCTCCCTGCCACCAGCGAGGCGATGATCCGGTGGTCGATGGTCACTCGGATGAGCCGGCGTCTGGCACGGCCACGGGCCGCCGGCCGGCACTGAATGCCCCCGACGCCTCCAGGATGAGCCAACCGCGCTCCGCCAGGCGCCGGGCTTTCGACCGCACCCCCTCGACCTTCGCCGGCGTCGCCTCAAGGCCCAGCTCCACCGCGATCTCCTTGGCCCGAAGCGGCCCGTGACCCGTGGACCGCTGCTGTTCCAGCACACCCAGAATGCGCTGATAGTCCGGCGCCAGAACCGTCACCGGCAGTCCTTCCCGCCAGGGCGGCACCGTCGAGCCCGGCACCGGAGCGAGCGACAGCGCCGCTTCCTCCTCCGCCTCGATCACGGCGGTGGTCTCGGCAGCCGAGGCTGCCAGGGCCTCGACCAGCTCTTCCCGCGCGATCACCCGCCGGTCCAGCTCGATCTCGGCGGCCTCCAACACCTCAGCCAACCGGGCGACTTCCTCCCGCAGCCCTTCCACCCGCACGCGGGCAGCCGCCTCTCGCTCCTCCAGCATTCCCAGCACCGACGCCATCGCACACCCCTCGCTCACGGAGCGGAAACAAGACGCCGAATGCCTCTCTCATTCCGAGCTACACCATGCCTGACCAGCAGAAATCAAGTGATCACGTTCGGTTGAGATACGGCTTCCCATGCCAAAACGCCGCAGCGTTCAGAATTAAGGGTGATTTGCCGGATTCCGTGAAAGTGGTTCAGGAACACGTCCACTCACGGCTAGCCTGCAGGTCACGCAGCCTGCTCCCCGCACACGCGGGGATGGTCCCCGTGTCAGGCCCTTCGGCACCCCATACGTAGGGCTCTCGGCTCCGCGATCCCGTTTGCCTGGCCCCGCCGGCCGTGAGCCCAGGACTCTGCTCCCGCCGAGGCCGGCAGCAAGTTCCGGCGCAGTGCCGGGTGTCGGCGGGGGCGAGCAGGCTGATGGTGTCGGCCAGGGCAGTCGCGTTCGGGTGGTGGGTTCACAGTCTCAGCTTGGCGTTTATCCGCGGCGAGCTTGGTGTTCCTTGATCGACTCAGCGCGTTTGACCGTCTTTCCGACGTCGTGGTGCTTGGCTCGGTG
>NZ_JBHYMF010000279.1:0-7213 GCF_042742855.1 Streptomyces sp. NPDC058877
CGCCCGTACGAGACCCGTACGGGCGCGGCCCCTCGACCGTGGCGGTCGGCCCTACAGGCCGTAGCGCTCGCGCGCCTCCTTGACGGCCGTTGCCCGGACCTCGCCGCGGCGGGCCAGCTGGGCCAGCGCCGCGACGACGATCGACTGGGCGTCGACGCCGAAGTGGCGGCGGGCCGCGTCGCGGGTGTCCGAGAGGCCGAAGCCGTCGGCGCCCAGCGAGGTGTAGTCCTGCTCGATCCACTGCGCGATCTGGTCCGGGACCTGGCGCATGTAGTCGGAGACCGCGAGGACCGGGGAGTCGACGCCCTCCAGCGCCCGGCGGACGTACGGCACCTGCTCCTCGCCCCGCAGCAGCGCCGCGTCCGCCTCCAGGGCGTCGCGCCGCAGCTCCGTCCAGGAGGTCGCGGACCACACGTCGGCGGCCACGCCCCACTCGGCGGCGAGCAGCTTCTGCGCCTCCAGGGCCCAGTGGATGGCCGTGCCCGAGGAGAGCAGCTGGATCCGCGCGGCGTTCGCCGGCAGGTCGAGACCGGCCGACTCCGCCGTGTTGAAGCGGTAGAGGCCCTTGATGATGCCCTCGTCGACGCCGGACGGCTTGGCCGGCTGCGGCATCGGCTCGTTGTAGACCGTCAGGTAGTAGAAGACGTCCCGGTCCTCGCCCTCGGCGGCCTCGCCGTACATCCGGCGCAGACCCTCCTTGACGATGACCGCGACCTCGTAGGCGAACGCCGGGTCGTACGTCAGCGCGGCCGGGTTCGTCGCGGCGATCACCGGCGAATGGCCGTCGGCGTGCTGGAGGCCCTCGCCGGTCAGGGTGGTGCGGCCGGCGGTCGCACCGACGAGGAAGCCGCGGCCGAGCTGGTCGCCGAGCTGCCACATCTGGTCGGCGGTCCGCTGCCAGCCGAACATCGAGTAGAAGATGTAGAAGGGGATCATCGCTTCGCCGTGCGTCGCGTAGGCGGTGGACGCGGCGATGAAGTCGGCCATCGAGCCGGCTTCGGTGATGCCCTCGTTCAGGATCTGGCCGTTGACGGCTTCCTTGTAGTACATCAGCTGGTCGCGGTCGACCGGCTCGTACGTCTGGCCCTTCGGCGAGTAGATGCCCAACGACGGGAACAGCGACTCCATGCCGAAGGTGCGGGCCTCGTCCGGCACGATCGGGACCCAGCGCTTGCCGGTCTCCTTGTCGCGGATCAGGTCCTTCATCAGGCGCACGAACGCCATCGTCGTGGCCATCGACTGCGCGCCGGAGCCCTTGTCGAAGGCGGCGAAGGCCTTCTCGGCCGGGGCCGGCAGCGGGGCGAGCGCATGGGCGCGGCGGGCCGGGGCCGGACCGCCGAGGGCCGCGCGGCGCTCCTGCAGGTAGCGGACCTCGGGGGAGTCGGCTCCGGGGTGGCCGTACGGCACCTGGCCGTCGACGAACTGCGCGTCCGAGATCGGCAGCTCAAGAAGGTCACGCATGTTCTTGAACTCGTCCGTCGTCAGCTTCTTCATCTGGTGGTTCGCGTTCTTCGACGCGAAGCCCTCACCCAGGGTGAAGCCCTTGACGGTCTGCGCCAGGATGACCGTCGGTGCGCCCTTGAACTCCAGGGCGGCCTTGTAGGCGGCGTACACCTTGCGCGGCTCGTGGCCGCCGCGCGAGAGGTGGAAGCACTCCAGGATCTTGTCGTCGGTGAGCAGCTGGGCCATCGCGACGAGCGCCGGGTCCCTGCCGAAGAAGTCCTGGCGGATGTAGGCGGCGTCACGGGTCTGGTACGTCTGGACCTGTGCGTCCGGCACCTCGCGCAGACGGCGGACGAGGGCGCCGGTGGTGTCGAGCGCGAACAGCTCGTCCCAGGCGTTGCCCCACAGAGACTTCACGACGTTCCAGCCGGCGCCGCGGAACTGGGCCTCCAGCTCCTGCACGATCTTGAAGTTGGCGCGGACCGGGCCGTCGAGGCGCTGCAGGTTGCAGTTGATGACGAAGGTCAGGTTGTCCAGACCCTCGCGGGCGGCCAGGGCGAGGGCGGCGGTCGACTCGGGCTCGTCCATCTCGCCGTCACCGAGGAACGCCCACACGTGCGAGGCGGAGACGTCCTTGATGGAGCGGTTGGTCAGGTAGCGGTTGAAGCGCGCCTGGTAGATCGCGGAGAGCGGGCCGAGGCCCATGGAGACGGTGGGGAACTCCCACAGCCAGGGGAGGCGGCGCGGGTGCGGGTAGGAGGGCAGGCCGTTGCCGCCGGACTCCTGCCGGAAGTTGTCGAGGTGGGACTCGTTCAGGCGCCCGTCGAGGAAGGCGCGGGCGTAGATGCCGGGGGAGGCGTGGCCCTGGATGTAGAGCTGGTCGCCGGAACCGTCGGCTTCCTTGCCCTTGAAGAAGTGGTTGAAGCCGGTCTCGTAGAGCCAGGCCGCGGAGGCGAAGGTGGCGATGTGGCCGCCGACGCCGTACTTGGAACCGCGGGTGACCATCGCGGCCGCGTTCCAGCGGTTCCAGGCGGTGATCTTCCGCTCCATCTCCTCGTCGCCGCCGAACTCGGCGATCGAGGGTTCGGCGGAAGTGGGGATGGTGTTGACGTAGTCCGTCTCCAGCAGCTTGGGCAGGGCCAGGCCCGCGCCCTCGGCGTGCTGGAGCGTGCGGCGCATCAGGTAGGCGGCCCGGTGGGGGCCGGCGGCCTTGGTGACGGCGTCCAGGGAGGCCGCCCACTCGGCGGTCTCCTCGGTGTCACGGTCCGGGAGCTGGTCGAGCTCGCTCGGAATCTTGCCTACGGGACCGGTCATGATCGCCGCCTTCCGGACAGGTGGGTGGAGATGGGTGCCTTGTCTGGCAGGACAGGGCGAAGGGCCGGGTACGGCCCGCCGAAGACTGTAAACCTACGATCGATGATCGATCAAAGGGTTGAAGGAGAAAACCTCTTCAGATCGAGAAAGTCGGCACAGGGTGCCAAGGGAAAGGGCACCCGGTGCCGCATCGATCCGCTGTTTCCGCAGGTGGGAACGGTCGGCCGAGGGGGTGCTCGCACGGATGAGCGGGCCCACCGGCAGGTGGACCCGCTCATCCGTGCGGAGGCCTCAGGCCCGTGGCGCACAGCCCAGGACGTGTGCCTTCACCAGGGCGCCGATGTTCGGATCGCCTCGTCGGAAGGCTTCCACCAGCTCCTGGTGCTCCTCCGCGTACGACTTCTGCACCGTGCCGAGCCAGCGGATCGACAGGGCCGTGAAGACCTCGATGCCCAGCGTCTCCCAGGTGTGCAGCAGCACGCCGTTCCCGGCGGCCTTCACCAGCTCCCGGTGGAAGGCGACCGTGTGCCGCACCTGCGCCGTCCCGTCCGAGGCCGCGTCCGCCTCGTACAGGGCCGCCACGTGCGGCTCCAGGGCCGAGCAGTCCGCTGCCAGCCGTCCGGCCGCCAGCTCGGCCGCGATCTGCTCCAGGCCGGCCCGCACCGGATAGCTCTCCTCCAGGTCCGCGGCGGTGAGGTTGCGGACCCGGACGCCCTTGTTGGGCGCCGACTCGATCAGCCGCAACGACTCCAGTTCGCGCAGCGCCTCGCGGACGGGGGTCTGGGAGACCTCCAGCTCGCTTGCGATCCGGCGCTCCACGATGCGCTCGCCCGGCTTCCAGCGGCCGCTGACGATCCCCTCCACGATGTGCTCGCGGATCTGCTCGCGCAGCGAGTGGACGACGGGGACGGTCATGAAGCGGCTCCTCGGGGAGTGTTGACCCTTAGACAATACGGCGGCGCCCCCCTCCGGAAACACTTCCGAACGGGGGCGCCGCTGGTGAGGCTCGTTACGTTGCGCCTCGGGGGTCCGGTCAGAGACCGAGGTCGACCTCGAACTCGCCGGCCTCCAGGATCGCCTTGACGGCGGTCAGGTAGCGGGCGGCGTCGGCGCCGTCCACCAGGCGGTGGTCGTAGGACAGCGTCAGGTAGGTCATGTCGCGGACGCCGATGACGGTGCCCTCGGCGGTCTCGATGACGGCCGGGCGCTTGACCGTGGCGCCGATGCCCAGGATGGCGACCTGGTTCGGCGGGACGATGATCGTGTCGAACAGCGCACCGCGCGAACCGGTGTTGCTGATGGTGAAGGTCGCACCGGCCAGCTCGTCCGGCGTGATCTTGTTGCCGCGGACCTTGGCGGCCAGGTCGGCCGTGGCCTTGGAGATGCCGGCGATGTTCAGGTCACCCGCGCCCTTGATGACCGGGGTCATCAGGCCCTTCTCGGAGTCCACGGCGATGCCGATGTTCTCCGAGTCGAAGTAGGTGATCGTGCCCTCGTCCTCGTTGATCCGGGCGTTGATGACCGGGTGGGCCTTCAGGGCCTGGGCCGCCGCCTTCACGAAGAACGGCATGGGGGAGAGCTTGACGCCCTCGCGGGCGGCGAAGGCGTCCTTCGCCCGGCCGCGCAGCTTCATCAGCTTGGTGATGTCGACCTCGACGACCGAGGACAGCTGGGCCTGGCCGTGCAGCGCCTTCATCATGTTGTCGCCGATGACCTTGCGCATGCGGGTCATCTTGACCGTCTGGCCGCGCAGCGGGGAGACCTCCAGGGCGGGGGCCTTCGGAGCGGCGGCGGCCGGGGCGGCGGGGGCCGGAGCGGCCTTCTTGGCCTCGGCGGCGGCGAGGACGTCCTGCTTGCGGATGCGACCGCCGACACCGGAGCCCTTGACCGTGGCCAGGTCGACGCCGTTCTCGGTGGCGAGCTTCCGGACCAGGGGCGTCACGTACGCGCCGTCCTCGGCCGGGGCGGCCGCGGGGGTCGCCGGAACGGGGGTGACCACGGCCGGGGCGATGGACGGGGCGGTCGGAGCCGGAGCGGCAACGGGAGCCGGGGCGGCGGGGGCCGGAGCCGGAGCGGCAACGGGAGCCGGGGCGGCGGGGGCCGGAGCCGGAGTAGCAGCCGGAGCGGCGGCGGGGGCGGCCGGAGCGGCGGCACCCGCGGCGCCGATGACGGCCAGCTTCGCGCCGACCTCGGCGGTCTCGTCCTCACCGACGACGATCTCCAGCAGGACGCCGGAGGCGGGGGCGGGGATTTCGGTGTCGACCTTGTCCGTGGAGACCTCGAGCAGCGGCTCGTCGGCCTCGACGCTCTCGCCGACCGACTTCAGCCAGCGGGTGACGGTGCCCTCGGTGACGGACTCGCCGAGCGCGGGCAGCACGACATCGGTGCCCTGGGCACCACCGGCCGGGGTCGCGGCCGGAGCCTCGGCCGCGGGGGCCGGGGCGGCCGGAGCCTCGACGGCCGGCGCTGGGGCGGGCTCGGCGGCCGGCGCCGGAGCGGCAGCCGGGGCGCCCGTGCCGTCGTCGATGATGGCCAGCTCGGCGCCGACCTCGACCGTCTCGTCCTCGGCGACCTTGATGGAGGCCAGGATGCCCGAGGCGGGGGCGGGGATCTCGGTGTCGACCTTGTCGGTCGAGACCTCGAGCAGCGGCTCGTCGGCCTCGACACGCTCGCCCTCGGCCTTGAGCCAGCGGGTGACGGTGCCCTCGGTGACGCTCTCGCCGAGCGCCGGCAGGGTTACGGAAACCGACATGGTTTCAGTTGCTCCTAACGAATTGCGGAAAGTGGTCGTCGCGCCCTGTGATGACGTGAGCGTCAGTCATGGGAGTGCAGGGGCTTGCCGGCCAGGGCCAGGTGGGCCTCGCCGAGCGCCTCGTTCTGCGTCGGGTGGGCGTGGATGAGCTGCGCGACCTCGGCCGGCAGCGCCTCCCAGTTGTAGATCAGCTGCGCTTCGCCGACCTGCTCGCCCATGCGGTCACCGACCATGTGGACGCCGACCACGGCACCGTCCTTGACCTGCACGAGCTTGATCTCGCCCGCGGTCTTGAGGATCTTGCTCTTGCCGTTGCCCGCGAGGTTGTACTTCAGGGCGACGACCTTGTCCGCGCCGTAGATCTCCTTGGCCTTGGCCTCGGTGATGCCGACGGAGGCGACCTCGGGGTGGCAGTAGGTCACCCGGGGCACGCCGTCGTAGTCGATCGGCACGGCCTTCAGGCCGGCCAGGCGCTCCGCGACGAGGATGCCCTCGGCGAAGCCGACGTGCGCGAGCTGGAGCGTCGGGACGAGGTCGCCCACGGCCGAGATCGTCGGCACGTTGGTGCGCATCTGCTCGTCGACCAGGACGTAGCCGCGGTCCATCGCGACGCCCTGCTCCTCGTAGCCGAGGCCGGCGGAGACCGGGCCGCGGCCGATGGCGACCAGGAGGACCTCGGCCTCGAAGGTCTTGCCGTCGGCCAGGGTGACCTTGACGCCGTTGTCGGTGTACTCGGCGGACTGGAAGAAGGTGCCGAGGTTGAACTTGATGCCGCGCTTGCGGAAGGCGCGCTCGAGGAGCTTCGAGCTGTTCTCGTCCTCGACCGGGACGAGGTGCTTCATGCCCTCGATCACGGTGACGTCGGTGCCGAAGGACTTCCACGCGGAAGCGAACTCGACGCCGATCACACCGCCGCCGAGGATGATCGCGGACTCCGGGACCCGGTCGAGGGTCAGCGCGTGGTCCGAGGTGATGATCCGGTTGCCGTCGATCTCCAGACCCGGCAGGGACTTCGGCACGGAACCGGTGGCCAGGAGGACGTGACGCCCCTCGACGCGACGGCCGTCCACGTCGACGGAGGTCGGGGAGGACAGGTGGCCGGTGCCCTCGATGTAGGTCACCTTGCGGGAGGCGACGAGCCCCTGCAGACCCTTGTACAGGCCCGAGATCACGTCGTCCTTGTACTTGTGCACGGCCTTGATGTCGATGCCCTCGAAGGAGGCCTTGACACCGAACTGCTCCGCCTCGCGCGCCTGGTCGGCGACCTCGCCGGCGTGGAGCAGGGCCTTCGTCGGGATGCAGCCGTTGTGCAGGCAGGTGCCGCCGAGCTTGTTCTTCTCGATCAGTGCGACGTCCAGGCCCAGCTGCGCTCCGCGCAGCGCCGCGGCGTAACCGCCGCTACCGCCGCCGAGGATCACTAGGTCGAAAACGGTGCTGGCGTCGTTCGCCACGTCACGTCCTCCATGCATGTGCGCTCGTCGCCGGTCGTCGACGACCTGGCGGCGGCTGGTGTCCGGCCGCTTTATTTCGGCCCTGTGGTGGGGGCCCTGTCCTGCCGAGAACCCATCTTCGCACTTGTTGACGGACGGCGGGACGCGGGGCCGTGCTCTGAGACGGCCGATCGTCCGTACGGCCGGGTCACGAAGGCGTGTGAACCTACGGATTTCGTCGCGAGCGAACAGGGACGGCCCCGGGCACCGGGCC
>NZ_JBHYMF010000280.1:0-7110 GCF_042742855.1 Streptomyces sp. NPDC058877
CCCCGGGGCTCCGGGGTGACCGCCCTCCACCGTGATGTGCCGCTCAGCCCCAGGCGTTGTTCTGGTTCTGGCCGTGGGAGCCGTGCTGCCCGGCGCCGAACTGGGCGGCGATGCCCTGCCCGATGGCCGCGTGCTGCGGGGGCATGACCTCGCTGGGCTGGACGAGGGCGAAGCCGTTGCCGAGGAAGCTGAGCTCCCAGCCTTCGCCCGTGTCACCACGACGGCGACGGACGCTGGAGTTGGTCGTCTGGGCCTGCATCTGGACGCGGAGTCCGGTGGACCAGGCGACGATGGCGTCCGCATCGGCGCTGACGTACTTCTCGGGCGTGACCTGCATCATCAGCGGCTGCCCGGAGGTCATCAGGGCGACCTTGCCGCGGCCGGTGATGTTGAGCTGGTACTTGCCGGACCCGGAGATGCCGTACTGGCTGTCGACGGCGATGACTTCGGTGTGGAGGGTCGAATCGAGCGCCAGGACGTAGGCGCTGTCGACGGTCAGCCCCTCCTGCTCGACCTCCACGACGTGGATGTACTGGGCGAGGTTGGCGAAGTAGACCGTGCCCTGGCCGGAGCAGCGCATCAGCTCCAGGCCCTCGCCCGTGCGGGCCCGGGCGCTTCGCTGGCTCTGCGTCTGGTATTCGCCGTCGAAGTCGACGAGCCCCTGGTAGGCGACCATGGCGCCCTTGCGGGCGAGGACGTCGTCCTGCCCGGTCAGGCTGACCCGCAGGAGCTGCGGGTTCTGGATGGCGTACCGCTCCTGGCTCTGCTGTTCGGCATGGTTGAAAAGCGGGCTCTGCATGGTGTGTTCTCGCTCCCCCTCAGCCCCGGACCCGCAGGCGGTCGGTGCTGTCCTCGCTCGGCTGTACGACGACGATGCCCTGGCCCGAGAAGGCCATCTGGTACGCCTCGCCGCTGCCCCGCCCGATGAGGGAGGACGCCTTGAAGCTGCGCTTGCCCTTGACCTTGAGCGCGGGCGACCAGGCGACGAGTGCGTCGGGGTCGACGTAGGTCTCGTCCTCGCCCCGGCCGCAGTCGACGACGATCGGCGTGCCGCGCGAGGTGAGCGCGACCCAACCGGTGCCGGAGATCTCGACGTTGAACAGGCCCTGGCCGGCGAACTTGGCGAGCCCCTTGACCCGCTCGACCTGCCACTGGAGGTGGGCGTCGAAGGCGAGCACATTGGTGCCGTTGACCGAGATCGAGTCGTTCTGGAGGTTGATGACGACGACGTCGGCGCCGTAGTCGGCGAGGTAGAGCAGCCCGTCGCCGGAGCACTTCATGAGAGGGGTGCTCTCGCCGGTGACCCACTGCTGGGCGACCTGGCGGACGGCGGGCGGGTTGGGCTCGTAGGTGATGAAGCCCTCGTAGGCGACCATCGAGCCGGAACGGGCGTACAGGTCCTGGCCGGAGGCCATGGCGACCTTCAGCATGGTGCTGCCGTGGTTCTCCATGCGGGCCGCGACGGGGGTCGGGGCGTAGCCCGCGAGTTGCTGGTTCATGACGGGCTCCCTCAGACCTCGTAGGGCTGGACGACGATGAAGTTGCCGGGGGCTCCCCGGAACTGCAGGTTGACGGTCTCCCCGCTGTGGCCGGGGTAGGAGTTGCGGCGCAGCCGCACCTGACTGGAGAGGACGACCTGGGAGGCGGACGACCAGGCGACGACCGCGTTGCAGTCGGCGAAGGTCGTCGGCGTGACCGGGAGGACGACGGGGACGCCGTGGGTCTTGACGACGACGGTGCCGGTGCCCTGGAACTGCATGGTGAACAGGGCGCCGCCGGGGATGCCGTGGCCTTCGATGCGACGGACCTCGTACTGGAGGGACTCGTCGAACGCGAGGACGTTCTCCGCCGAGACGCAGATGCCGTCGCCCTGGAGCTCGATCGGGTGGAGGTGGGCGCCCTCCTCGGCGAGGAAGACCTGGCCGCGTCCGGTGCAGCGCATCAGCTGCATCTCCTGGCCGGTGGCATTGCCGATGATCCGGCCGGCGAAGCCCGCGCCCTTGTAACCGAAGTCGACCTTGCCCTGGTACATGACCATGGTGCCCTGCCGGGCGAGGACGGGAGTGCCTCCCATGGCGAGGTCCACCCGCATGAGCTGCTGGTTCTGCGGGGTCCAGCGGGCCCCGGTGGCGGTCTCCTTGTACGGCGCGAGCGCTGCGGCGAGTCCCGCTCCGGTCGCCGGGGCGCCCTGCGGGACTCCCGCGGGCTGCTGCCCGTACGGGAAGGGGGCGGCCTGCCCGTACGGGACCTGCGGCGGCTGGCCCTGCCCGGGGTGCGCGGGGGCCTGCCCCGGCAACTGTCCGGGGACCTGGCCGTACTGGGGCGGCTGCCCGTAGGGGGCGGGGGCCGGGGCGGGCGGCGGCACGGGGGCCGGCGCCAGGGGGGCGACCATCGTGGGCGCCGTGTGGACCTGCGGGGCCTGCGGGGCTGGCGGCACGGGGGCCTGCGGGGCGGTGGGCGCCCCGAACGCGGGGGCGGGGGCCGGGGCGGGCACGCCGAAGGCCGGCGGCGTCGCCGTCTGCGGCGGCGGGGCGAAGGCGGGCGGCGCGGCCTGCTGCGGGGCGGCGGCGGGCTCGTCCTCGGCGACTTCGCCGCCGAAGTTCCGCAGGAGCGCTTCCAGACCGCCGTCGAAGCCCTGGCCCACGGCGGCGAACCGCCACACGTCCTTGAGGTAGAAGTCACCGAGCATGACCGCGCGCTCGGTGCTGAACTCCGTGCCCGTGAAGGCGTACCGGGCCACTTCTTCGCCGCCCGCCACGATCCGCAGGTAGCCGGGGCCCACCTGGGACATCTGGCCGGCGCCGTCGATGGTCGCGGTGAACGACAGCTTGTGGACGTGCGCGGGGATGCGGTCGAGGGTGACGCGGAAGGACTCGGTGTCACCGGCCTGCGCGCCGAGCAGTTGAATGGATTCCTCGGGCGACTTCGGCTGGTTGAAGAAGACGAAGTAGCGGTCGTCGGAGAGCTGCTCGTCCGCGTCGAGACCGAAACAACTGATGTCGAACGTCAGTCCGGGAGCGGCGATCTGCACCCCGACGTACAGATCGGTCCCCGCGGTCAGATCACTGATCTTGGCCTTGTGGCCGCGTTGGAATTCCCTGGCCATGCGTAACGACCGTCCCCCATCCCGAATGGCGAATGTTCGCGACAGGCTATCCGCTGCGTGCGACATCGAGACAGGGCAGGTCGCTTTCGGTACGGAATCGGGAAATCCGCGACGGTGCCGTCACTCCTCGCGCACTGCCGGGAGGCGTGGCGGATGCGCGGCGACCACTCCCTCCAGGTAGCCGCGTGCCCGCTCGGTGCGGGGGTACGCCTCCAGGAGTCGCCAGAAGCGCGGGCCGTGGCCGGGCACGAGGAGGTGGGCCAGCTCGTGCAGGAGGACGTAGTCGACGACGTACTCGGGCATGCCCTGGAGCCGGTGAGAGAGGCGGATGCTGCCCTCCGACGGGGTGCAGGAGCCCCAGCGGGTGTTCTGGTTGGTCACCCAGCGCACGGAGGCGGGTCGGGGCCGATCGCCGAGGTACTGCTCCGACAGGCGCAGTGCCCGCTCGGTGAGCTCACGGTCACCGAGGACGCCGCGGCGCTCCTGGGCGGCGAGCTTGTCCAGCATGACCCCGACCCAACGGCGCTCCTCCGCCTCGGACATGCGGGCCGGGATGAGCACGACGGTGCGGTCGCCCTCGCGGTAGGCCGAAACGGTCCTACTCCGCCGCGGACTTCGGCGGACCTCGACGGCGCTCACCCCGGCCTCTCGGGACGTCTCGTTGGTCACGCTGCGCTGTGGGTCGGCGGGCACGGCCCCGACGTTACCCGTTGCCGTCGGGGTACGTCCCCGTCCGCGGAGTCGTTTCGGAAACGATCCCACCCCACTGCGCCCTATTCGAATGATGAACGCCCCGACCTGTGGACAACTTTCGGCGACCGTCACGGCCGCGGGGCATTCTCGTCCCGGGACAGCGGAAAGCGCTGTCGATCATGAATGCGGTTCGTGGACGACCGAGAGACGACCGAGAACGGGGGCGGGAAATGCATCCGATGGTGAAACCGGCACTGCGGCGGGCCTGGCGGAGCTTGCACCGCATCCAGTTCGGCGTCACTCCCGCGCACGCGGTGGTGCTCGATCCCATCGGGCCGGAAACGGGGGCGGTGCTCGGACTACTCGACGGCACCCGTGGGACCGCACTGCTGCGGGTCGAGGCACGGGCGCGCGGACTCCCGGACGGCCATCTGGACGCGCTGCTGGGACGGTTGGAGTCGGCCGGGCTGCTCACCGACGCCACGACCGGCCGCCCGGGGAAGGCCGGCCCGGTCGCGGGCGCGGTGGACGTGGCCCTCGATCCGCTCCGCGCGGACCTCGCCTCCCTCTCCGTCGTCCATCCCGAGCCGGAGCGGGCGGCACGGACCCTGGCGGCCCGACGGAGTCTGCGGGTCCAGGTCCGGGGCGCGGGTCGGGTGGGGGCGATGGTGGCGGCCCTGCTGGCCGCGGCCGGGGTGGGCACGGTCGAGGTGCTGGACTCCGGCCGGGTCGAGCCCTGGGAGACGGCTCCCGGCGGCCTCCCGGCCGAGTCCGTCGGCGAGCGCCGGTCTACGGCGGCCCGACGCCTCGTCGGTCGCTGGGCTCGGGGGCCCTCCGCCCGCCCGCCGGGGGCTGGCGGAGGGGACGGGCGGAAGGGTACGGGTGATCCGGGAAACCCACGGAAACGACGCGGACCGGGTGAAGGGGCGGACGGGGCCCGGCTGTCACTCGTGGTGGTGACGCCTCGGGACGGCCTCGGCGCGTACGTCCCCGATCCGCTCCCCGCCGAAGCCTGGCTCTCCACGGGCACCCCCCACCTGTACGCGGGCGTCCTGGAGGCCACCGGGAGCGTCGGGCCGCTCGTCCTGCCGGGCGACACGGCCTGCGCACGCTGCTTCCAGGAGGAAAGGACCGACCGGGACCCGGCCACTCCGCTGATGCTCACCCAGTGGCGCTCCGGTGCCCCGCATCCACTGCCCGCCTGCGACCTCGGCCTCTCCACTGCGGTGGCCGGCCTGGCCGCCGCACA
The DNA here is from genome assembly GCF_042742855.1 of Streptomyces sp. NPDC058877. NCBI lineage: Bacteria > Bacillati > Actinomycetota > Actinomycetes > Kitasatosporales > Streptomycetaceae > Streptomyces > Streptomyces sp. NPDC058877. The sequence continues at coordinate 5,049 of NZ_JBHYMF010000280.1, forward strand.
TGCGTTGTCCTTCCTGGACGGTGACCTCCCGGTGAGCGCCGGTGCCCGCTGGGAGACCTCGCTGCCCCTGCTGCAGTGGCGTGCGGAGCGGTGGAGACCGCACCCGGCCTGCCCCTGCGGGGCCGCGCGCGGCGGAGAGCGGGAGTGCGCCTCGGCCGTCGGAACCGGACAGGACACAATGGCGGGGTAACGGCCCTGCGCGGCAATGCAGTCTGGGTTTTGGAGGGGCGCATGTCTGATCTTCCCCGGAAGGCGGTCACCCGGACCGTCAAGTTGGCCGCGTTGCCCCTGGGCTTCGCCGGCCGGGCCACCTGGGGGCTGGGCAAGCGGATCGGCGGGAGGTCTGCCGAGTTGGTCGCCCGTGAGCTCCAGCAGCGGACGGCCGAGCAGTTGTTCAAGGTGCTGGGTGAACTCAAGGGCGGGGCGATGAAGTTCGGGCAGGCCCTGTCCGTCTTCGAGTCGGCCCTCCCGGAGGAGGTCGCCGGTCCGTATCGGGCGGCGCTGACCAAGCTGCAGGATGCCGCCCCGCCGATGCCGACGCGAGCGGTGCACACGGCCCTGGAGGAGCGGCTCGGTTCCGAATGGCGGGAGCTGTTCCTGGAGTTCGAGGACAAGCCGGCTGCGGCGGCTTCGATCGGGCAGGTGCACCGCGCCGTGTGGCACGACGGGCGCGAGGTGGCGGTCAAGGTGCAGTACCCGGGTGCCGGGGAAGCGCTGCTCTCGGACCTGACGCAGTTGAGCCGCTTCGCTCGCCTGCTCGGGCCGCTCGTTCCCGGCATGGACGTCAAACCACTGATCGCCGAGATGCGGGACCGAGTTGCCGAGGAGTTGGACTACGCCCTGGAGGCGGAGGCCCAACAGGCCCACGCGGAGGAGTTCTCGGACGACCCCGACGTGGTGGTGCCCGCAGTGGTGCACCAATCGGAACAGATCCTGGTGACCGAGTGGATGGACGGGGTCCCACTGGCGGAGGTGATCTCGGACGGCACCGAGGCCCAGCGGAACCGTGCGGGTCAGCTCCTGGCACGGTTCCTCTTCTCCGGACCGGCCCGCACCGGTCTCCTGCACGCCGACCCGCACCCGGGGAACTTCCGGTTGCTGCCCGGCACCGGGGCGGACGAGGGGCCGGACGCCTGGCGGCTCGGCGTCCTTGACTTCGGCACCGTGGACCGGCTGCCGGGTGGATTGCCGGAGACGATCGGCACCTGTCTGCGGATGGCCCTCGCCGGCGAGGCCGAAGCGGTCTACGGGATGCTGTGCACGGAAGGCTTCGTCAAGGAATCCGTCGTGCTCGACCCGGATGCGGTCCTGGAGTATCTGCTGCCGATCATCGAGCCGGCCGAGGTGGACGCCTTCGACTTCACCCGCGGCTGGATGCGTGCCCAGGCGGCCCGGATCGCCGACCCCCGCTCCCCGGCCCACCAATTGGGCAAGCAGTTGAACCTTCCTCCCTCGTACCTGCTGATACACCGGGTGACGCTGAGCACCATCGGGGTGCTGTGCCAGTTGAACGCGACGGTGCGGCTGCGGGACGAGCTGACGGAGTGGTTGCCCGGGTTCGAAGGGCCCACGTCCCCCTAGCCGCAGGGGCCAGGGGTGTTCCGGGCCGAGGAGCGGCGCGAGGAAGAGGGGACGCACAGCCGGTGTCGGGCAGACGCTCGACACCGGACGGCAAGCGGCTCAGGGTCCGCCGGTGCTGGTGGGTGCTGTGTTCCCGCGGACGGGCCCTGACGAACCGTTGGAGTGCCCGTGGCACGCGAGCCGCGGGGGATGCGGCTCCGTGGTTCCGGCACCTGCGGGCGGTTCACCACCAGGAGGAGTCGAGCCGGCCTTCGATGGCCCGGATGTTGGCGCGTGCACATTCCTCGCAGAAGTACTGTCGCCGGCCGTTCTCCACCGAGCAGGTCCAGGTCAGCGGCAGAGTGTCGGTGGTCGTGCCGCAGCGTGCGCAGGCGAAGGGTTCCTCGGGGGGAGAGGCGTCGTTCATCCTCGTGACGATAACCCGGCGGGGCGCTGCGGTCCGGACAACGCACCGCGGGGGCCGGTCCGTTCGGACCGGCCC
>NZ_JBHYMF010000281.1:0-7101 GCF_042742855.1 Streptomyces sp. NPDC058877
CGTTTGTCCACACACCAACCGATGATCACGCGGTGGCCGTACCCGTTCCCAGCCAGGGTCGCCACAAGATCGCGAAACCAGACTGGAGTACTAGGTCGTCAGTCGTCCGGCAAGAGTTTTCTGATCAGCGGCCTGCAGAAAGGCCTGCGGTACGAGCGGTTCGAGCGGCCGGACGGGGGCTACACCAAGCAGTACATCGGCATCTTGCCGTCCTCCCCGACCCCGACCACGGCGTGCCCGTCCACCGTGCGGCCGGTCCATGCGGACAGCGGTGTGAACGCGTCGGGGCGGGGACTGCTGCGCGTCAGGTTCGTCGGACGTCCCGAAGGGGAGTGGGTCGAGATCGGCACTGACCTGGCGCCGAGTGTTGTCGCGGCTTATGGTGCCGCCGATGGCGACCGGGCCGACCGTCTCCCCGACCACTATCAGCTGGAAGTCGAGCAGATCGAACTGCTCATCGAGAATGCGCTGCTGCCCGCTAAATTCTTCGACCTGCCCGGTGCGGAGTCCCCCAACCCGGTGCACGAGCAGGTCATGCGCAACGCCTGGGCCGAGGCCGACTGCTTCATCTACGTGACCCAGGGAACCGCGACCCTCACTGCGGGCGAGCTGGGGCTCGTGACCGATCTGTACAACCACCACCTGCAGAGCGGCAAGCCGGTGCTGTGGGTACTGACCGGCATCGACCGCGCCGATCAACTCGGCAACGACAACCGCGAGGGTTGGCGGTCAGCGCGGGACACCAACAACGCGTATCTGAGCGAGCGCTTCTCGGCACCTGGTGTGACGGGAGCCAGGTTCGTCGGTGAGGGATTCCTGCCGGTGTCACCGGCCTGGGAGGCCCAGGCCGACTTGGACGAGGCCGAGGGCGATACGCGGGCAGCCCAGCGGAACCGCAGCGAGAGCCGGATGGCAGCCCTGCGCGACCGTCTCACCGAGCTGATCGAGAACGGGACGGGTCAGTACCACTTGGAGAAGATCGCGGCTGAGGCGTTCCGACTTGTCCGTACCAGGCACCGCTACATCACCGATGTGCTCGCCACCCATCAGGTGTCGGTGGAGCAGCTGACGGCAGAGCGGGAGAACCTACGGCGCCAGCTGGATGACACAGAACGGTCTGCGGAGCGCATCCGCTCCGAGCTGGATAGCGAGCTGAAGCGTCGTGTCCGAGATACCGGGCGGCAGTTCGATGAGCTGAAGGAGGTCTTCCACCGGGAGCTGGACGCCATGATTGACTCCGGAAACCTCGGCGCAGAACACCTCACCGAGGTCAAGGTGAGCCAGACACGGCTGTTCACCGAGTGGATGACGGCGGAGCAGGGCCCGGCCACCATCTGGGCGCGACACGTCGAGGAACTCGACACCCGGGCCCGTGTCCTGTTGCGCAGCGAACTGCGTGATGAGGAACATGCCACGCGCCTTGTCCCGGCGGCACCCATCGAGCCCGGCGAGCTGCTCTCCTCCCTGGACGAACACCGTAGATACGACGTCTATACCGTGGTTCAGACTGGCGCGGCCGCCGTCAGCATCCTCAGTGCCCTGGGCAGCGCGGCGACCGCCGCGCTCATGACCAGTCTGTCACTCTCCGCCGTCACCGGCGGGGTGGCGCTGGCGGGAGCGGCTGCCGTAGTACTCACCAAGGGATTGAAGGCGCGCAGGTCCGTGCTCGATCAGGCCCGGAACCAACGCAAGAACCAGCTCAACCAGGAGGTGGAGAAGGCCGGTACCGACTTCGCCGAAGTGGCCTTGCATCAGGGGCAACTGCTCGCTGATGCCGTCGCTGGCCATGTCGCAGAGCACCGGCAGCGGCTACGGGACGCGCTGCAGCAGATCGAGGACCGCATCGAGGCTCCCGACATCACGTCCAGCCTTGAGCTGGTCGCCCGACTGGAGCCGGTGGACCGGACGGGCCGTGCCATCATCGACGACCTGATGGACCTGTCCGCCTTGGCCAAGGGCAACTAACGCCGCAGCGGCGCTGAGCCCGGGCCGGGACTCAACACGACCGGGTGGCTGTGGGACGAGGGCGTTGGGTGCCTGCCGTGCGTCCTGGCCGTTTCGGCGCTGTCGGCGCTGGTCGGCCTGCATCTGTGCGGCCCGCTCGCGGGCTTCGCGGGCGTGCTGGGCGGGGGCGTCGACGGCCATTCGGGAGCGGAGGCCGCTCTCCTCGCGGAGGTCGGCCGCCGCGGTGCCGTGCCACTGGGCGGATGCGCGGTACTGCGCCGGCTCGACAGAGTGAGACCGCTGCGTCAAAGAGGGACTACCGGCGGATGTTGACCGTGATGGTCACCCCCACGGCGGTGCACAGCTGCTCTGTTTCCTCACGATCCTGGTGGGTCGGAGAAGTGCCCATGGCGGACAGCCTGGCTCTCCTTCCCGTCTGCGGTGGGCGTTGGGGCGGCTCTCCTCGTGCCGGGCCTGGACGGCTGCGCCTCCACGTCGTGGATGCGCTGTCCCGTGGGCGACACCCCGCTCTTCACCTCCCCGGATGACCTGCGGGACGGTCCTGGCGGCGCTTCTCGGCACACTGAAGACGGCCAGCGCTCTTGGGGTCCGTCGCCGTCTGCCTGCTCTGCAGCGCGCCATCGCGCGACGTGAAGGCGGTGTCCCGGGTCGAGCAGACGAGAGGGGCCAGGGCGGGTGGGTCCGGTACGCCTGCCCGCCCCGCCGCGACGTCGGGGCACCGACGAAAGGTGTCCGACGGCACCGACGAAACGGCCTGGGCGTGATGGTGAATCGGGCCGTTTCGCCATCTCAGGCACATCAGGGGCGTGGGTGGGACCGACTACCCATCGTCGCCTTGCCCGACAAGAGCTCCCTGCCTCCGGGGTAACTCAGGTCAATCCGGGTGGCCCGTTCGAAGAGGAAGTCAACCTCGACGAGCAGGGCGGCCGCTGCCAGGCAGCCTGGCAGTTCAGAAGCGAGCACTGGCGCCTTCGGCACGCCATAGCGTGTGTAGCGGTCGTCGTACTCCTCGTCCCAAGTGAACAGGTAGGGTCCCCAGTTCAACCCGACAGGGCAGTGCGTCTCGGAGCACTCATCGTCACTGCAGTGCTGTGTATCGAACCACTCAGGGTGCAGTGCCCTGGCTTGAGCTGTCGCATCGTCCATGACCACCACGTGGGCATTGGCCGCGGCGGGGACAGGCCCAAAGGCGGAGTAGAACAAACCGACACGACCTGCCGGATCCACAGCCCACCAGTGGAACTCAAGGCCCCAGCGGGGATGCGCAAAGGTGTTCTGTGTGGTCATGGGCATCAGCATAGGAAGGTGCCGCCACTCGATTTCGTCGGCGAGAGGCGCTGGTGCATGTCGCCCGAGGGCGGTAAACGATCTTCCTGGTCGTGGGAAGCGATCTCCGGCAGTCGCTGAGCCGTGCTGATCACCGTCTTTCGTCGGTGCTCCACGTCGCCCACCTCCAAGGTGCTCTGGAAGGACCTATGCGCGCCGGCGCGCGGCAAGGCGGTCCTCCCGGCGTGCCTGATCGGCCTCGCGACGCTCACCGTCTGGGGCCCGGTGACCGCCGGCCTCGCGTGGACGACCGCCCTGTGCCGGAAGTGCCATGGGCAGGTCGCGTGCCGATCCAGACCCGCGTGCCTTTTTGCACACCGGTGCGACCGGGCCTATTCCCTTCTGGCCGGCGCCGGGTTGGGAAGGTCTGTCAGGCGCGTGAGGATGGCACGGCAGGTGTGCTCGACCTCGAGGTCGAAAGCGACGGCGCCCGACCACCGCGGGTCTCCGCGATGGGGTTGCTCGAGTGAGGCCCGGATCTGGGGCAGGGCGGGACGTGCGGCCGGGCCCATGCGGCGCAGGCAGGCGAGGACATCGCGTGCGGTGGAGTCGTTGTCCTTCCAGGCAGCCAGCAGTGCCGGCACGACGGTGGCGGCCTCGCTCGTGCCGGCTATGTCCCACAGGGTGGATGCGACGTGGACGAGGGTCCACGAGTCGTTCAGCACGGCCGAGCCGTTGTGCTCGTTGCGCGCGTTCTGCTCGATCCGCTCGCTCAGGATCCGTCGCAGGCGCGGCAGTACTGCCGCTGCGTCAGGGCCGATCCGGCCGGCGAGGTCGATCGCGTCGAAATTCCTGGGGCCGTCGAGGAGACGTTCCAGCAGCGGCACGACGTTCTCGGGGCGGCGTTCGAGTTCCCAGACGGCGCTCACCGCGGCGGTGCGCAGGGAGACGTCGTCGACGTCGGTGAGGGGGCAAACGACGTCCAGGGCGGATGCGGCGCGGGGACCGAACGACGCGAGCGCCTTCAGGACGCTCTCCGCATGGCGTCCTTGCTTGTGCCGGACGGCGGCTTGGAGGGTGTCGGTGAGCGCGGGTACGGCCGCCGGATCCTGGAGCTTGGCGAGGGTGGAGGCGAGCGTCGCAGGGCTGACATCGGGCCACTCACTGGAGTGGTCGACGTCGGCGAGGCGCCGGATCAGCCGGGGGGAGAGTTCCGCGGCGCACTGGGGCAGATGGCCGACGGCGTTGATGGCGCGCCAGGCGTCGGTGTCGGTGTCCAGCGCGGTCAGCAGGCTGGGCAGGGCCCGCTCGTCTCCGAGGCCGGCCAGCGCCACGACGGCCAGTTGGTGGGCTCGGCGCACGGCATGGTGCGGGCTGGCCCACGCATCGGGCCGGTGGGTGGTGAGGTAGGCGGCGAGGGCTTCGCGGGCTGGTTCGGCGAGGGCGGCCAGTGAGCCGAGCGCTTCGGCCGCGGCCGCGGCGGTGTAGGAGTCGCCGGGCAGCAGGCAGTCGGCGATGAGCTCCACCAGAGCGGTGTGATCGCCCCGCCAGGAGGTGATCAGAGTGCGTGCCATGGCGATGGCGTCGTACCGGGTCCCCGGGTCCCGGCTGCGCAGCTGCTCGGTGAGCAGAGCCGTACGATCCCCGGCACGCGGGCCCAGGGCCGTGTGGAAGGCCGTCAGCAAAGGGGTGGTGGCGGCGTGGACGCGGCCGTGACGTTCGAGGTCGGCGAAGGCTGCCGCGATGTGCCCGGGGACGTTCGGGTCGGGTTCGGGCTCGGCCTCACATGCACACGGGCGGGACGGATCCCGGTCTCCCTGCTCTTCCTCGGGTCGGGGTGCGGGGGTGACCTGGCGAAGCAGTTCGATCGCCCTCGACACCGTCTGGTCGTCGATGGACTCGGGAGCGCAGCGGGCCTGGTGGACGAGCGCCGCCAGCCGGGTGTCCGGATCGGTCGTGGCGCTGTCGGCCAGCGTGTCCAGCCACGCCCGCGCCGGCGCAGCGGCCGCAGGCAGACGGGTCGCCAGGTCGGCCATCGTCCGCACCACCAGCAGACGCTCGGCAGCCCCGCTCTCTTCCACAAGGCGGCCCTGTAGGAGCGCGACCGCTTGTTCGGCGTCGTCCAGGAACAGCCCCAGGCCCTCCACCGCTGCCCTGCGCACCTTCGGGTCGGGGTCACCGGCGTAGGCGACGAAGGCGTCGGCGTGCTCGCGCATCAGGCGCGCGGTGTCCGGATAGATGGTGGACTCTTCACCGTCCTCGCCGCAGATGACGGCGTAGACCTCTTCGGCGCCGACCGCTTCCCGCCCGATGCTGAGCAGCAGCGCGACGACTTCCCCGCGGTCAGGCGTCGTAGGGTCGTGGGCCATTGCGAACAGGAACGGCAGGCTGGCCACCGTGCTCGAATACACGCTGCCTTGGTGGAGGGCTGCGCTGTAGAAGCCGCTGAATGCCTTCTCGCGTACGTCAGGGTCGGGCGAGCCCATGCCCCGCAGCCATCCGGGCACGTCGTCGGCCGCACCGTAGGCATGCCCCAAGGACGCCCAGTCGATCTTGTCCAAGTCGTTGATCATGACCGGCACTATGCAGGGCAGCACTGACACCCGGAACGGGACCGGTCACTATCGCGCGAACGCGCTCTTTGGCTCTATCGAGCAGTAGCGGGTTCTGGCACAGATTTTGGGGAGCGGTTGCGGAGGGTGACGATGTCGTTCGATTGAAGAGGGTGGTCACGAGCCGCGGCTGCCTGACTCGTACGCAAGCTCCGCTGCAGCACCAACAGCATCACCAGGCTCGTCCAGGCTGTCCTCACCCTGTACCTGAACTGCACAAACTGAGGTAGGCCTTCGTCCTTCACCACTCCTCGACCTGAGGATAGAAAAGACTCCATGAGTTTCGACATTTTCGTGTGCCGGTTCGAGAACGGTGAGCCGGCAGCGTTGGACATGAGTGCTGCGCACGAGGTCCTCGACCCCTATGTGGTGGCACGGGACCCCCGGACGAACTTCCTGCATGTGCGTACGGCGGATATGGAGGAGGCGGATGTGTTCTCCAGCCCGGACAACATCACCTTCAACCGCTTCGGAGGCGGCGGAATCATGGACCTCTTGGCCGTCCTGCTGCGCCGACTGGACGCTGTGCTCGTCGTCCCTGGCGGACCAACCATGATTCAGCGGGATGAGGACCGCGACCTTCTGCCTGCCGCTCTCAGGGACGAGTGGCCCGTCATCGTGGCCCGCACCGGCGCGGAGATCGATCGGGCGATCCGGGCTTCCTGAACGAACGGACGAGGGGCCCCTCCCTGGTGCGGGCCCCCGGGAACGGCCTCGTGAAGACCGCGCTCGTCCTTCACCACGCCTCGACCTGAGGTTGAAAAAGGAATCACTGCCTGAAGGCGAAGGCCGCCCCGATGCTATTGATCAGAAACTCATGGGGTTCACTCGTCGTTGCCGGGCCACGCTGACCCGCGCGTCCTCACCCCGCATTGCTTGTGGCCAGCGGTCGTCGATGACACCCGCTGCTTCCCGGCAAGCGCCACAGGCGTTCTCCCGCTTCGGCAACCACCAGTGGTCGGACGGCGACATGCCGGCTTCCTGGATTTCGCACAGCGTCCTGTCGAAGATGCCGAAGGCGTGGGAGACGTCTGCGGGAAGGCCGTCCGCAACGGCCCTCTCCCAGCGCATCTCCACAGTGAGGATTTCTCAGCGAAATTATCTTCGCGAAGCTGGGTGAACCGCTCGATTCGGGATGGATCGAGCGGCTGGGTCCCGGGCGTGGACAGGCGTGAAGCCCCTGGTAGGACAGGTCTCTCTCACAAGATCGTCCGTTGAACCAGAGGCTTCACGTTGGTCACCTATGTTGCCACGCTCG
>NZ_JBHYMF010000282.1:0-7082 GCF_042742855.1 Streptomyces sp. NPDC058877
GCCGAGGGCCTCGGCGGTGGCGAGCCGGTCCTGCCGGAGGTCGCGCACGAAGACCCGGCAGCCGTGGGCGGCGGCGGTCTGGGCCACGAGGAGGCCGACCATGCCGGCGCCCACGACGGCGACCTCGTCCTGCGGGGCGAGGCCCGCGCGGTCCACCGCGTGCACGGCGGTGGCGGCCAGGTTGGCGACGACGGCGTCGGCGAGATCGGTCCCGGCGGGCACCGGCCGGCACAGCAGGTGCGGGACGGTGATGACGTCGGCGTGCACGGCCTCGCCCCAGCCCATGGCGATGACCCGGTCGCCCGGTGCGAATCCGGGGGTGCCGGGGCCGGTGGACTCGACGGTGCCGGCGGCGCAGTAGCCGAGGGGGAAGTGCTCGCCGGTGCGCGCCGAGCGGTCCAGGTAGTGGAGTTCGGTGCCGGGACTGATCATGGTCCACCGGGTGTGGAGGCGGAGCTCTCCGGGGCCGGGGGCGGGCCTCACCGCTTCCCGCACGACGGGGAGCGCCCCTCCCGCGGCGACGAGCTCCCGCGTGGTGAGGGCGGCGGGCGGCGGGGTCACGCCTTCTCCCCGTCGGCCGGGGCGGCGATCAGTTGTTCGTCGGGGATGATGTCCAGCTCCTCGCGGTAGTGCGGCAGGGGGCCGAGCGGCACGGGCCTGCCCGACTCCTCGTAGGAGGCCCTGCGGTTGCGTTTGCGTTCGAGGCCGAGGTTGAGGCCGGCCAGGTCGACCGGACGGTGGGTCAGCAGGCCGCGGGCGAACCCCTCGGCCATCGCCTTCCGCCCGGTCTCGGTGCGGATGAAGACCCGCCCGTGCTTGTCCTGGTCGCCGCCCTGCACGCTGGCGGCGAAGATGTTCGGGTCGCCGTCGCTGACGCTCACGTCGGCCAGGCCGGACATCCAGTCGCCACAGGAGAGGCAACGGTGGGTCTTGTTGCCGGCGAAATCCCGGACGGCCTGCCAGAACGCGACGCGGTGGTCCGTGCCGTCGGCCGTGCGGATGCCGATGTCACCCGGGTAGTCGCCCTGGCGGTAGCGCAGGCGCACCACCGATTCCAGGGGGACTTCCGCGCGTGCGGTGATGACGGCGGCGGTGCCCTCGGGGCGGGTGCTGGAGGAGCAGGCGGGCTCGACCAGCAGGACCACGTGGTCGCGTGCCCAGCGGCCGGCTTCCGTGTCCATGGCCTGGAGCTTGCGCATGGCCTGGATGTGGCAGGCCACGCCGGACATCGCGACCTTGGCACGGGGTTCGTGGAGCATGACGGGGCGCAGCGCACCGAGGTACGGGGCGAGCTGGTACGTGGACTGGGCCGTCTCGGCGAGTGCGGCCGGGTCCCGGACCAGGGCCGGGGCCGCCCGCCAGGGTTCGCCCGCGTCCCTGCCCATCGACAGGACGACGGTCACGTCGAAGGCGGCCATGGCCGTCTGGAGGAGGGCGGTGAGGCTTCCCCCGCTGGCGGACGCCTCGAAGACGACCGGGTCGAGGGAGTGGCCCGCCACGACCTCGTCGAAGATTCCGGTCCACCGCTCCCCGGGCGTGCGGGTGCGGCCGAAGAGCCGTTCCTCGGTCGCCGGGGTGCCAGGGTCGGCGCCCGGGCAGACCGTGAGGCAGTCGGTGCACCCGCCGCAGTCCGATGCGGTCCAGGAGTCGGCGGTGAGGACGGGGGTGAGGCCGTCGAAGCCGATCACCCCGGCGGGGCAGGCCAGTTGGCAGGCTCCGCACACGGTGCACAGGTCGGGCTGGAGCACGTCCTTCTCAAGCTGCTGGAACGTCATGCCGGTCAGACCTCCCCGGCGGCATCGGCGGCGGACACGGCGGCGGTGAGCGCCTCGATCAGCCGGTGGTGCTCCGGTTCGTCCAGGAGCACCGGCGGAACGATCTTCACGGTGGCTCCCTCGGGACCGCCGCCGAAGAGGAGCAGCCGTTCGAGCAGGGCGTGCCCGGTCACGGCCCGGGCCAGGGAGGGGTCGGGGTGTCCGTCGCGCACGCAGTCGAAGGCGGCCAGGGCGCCCGCGGTGCGCACCGAGGCCAGCCAGGGGTACCGCGCGGCCAGCTCGGTCAGGTCGTGTTCCAGCCGTGCTCCGAGCTCCCGGGCACGGTTCGCGAGGTCCTCGTCGACGATGACGTCGAGGACCGCCGCGGCAGCCGCGCAGGAGACGGGGTGGCCGGAGAAGGTCGACGTCTGTACGCCGGCGGGCAGTGCGTCGACGACGTGCCGCTCCCCCACGACGGCTCCGACCGGGAAGCCGTTGCCGAGGGTCTTGCCGAGCAGGGTGAGGTCGGGGAGCTCCGTCATGAGCTCGGCGGTGAACGTGCGTCCCGCCCGACCGAGGCCGGTGTAGATCTCGTCGAGGACCAGCAACGCGCCGCGGGCACGGGTCTGCCGGGCGATTTCGTCGAGGAGGTCCGGGGCGACGGCGAGGACGCCTTCGGTGACCTGGACGGGCTCCAGGACGACGGCGGCGGTGCCGCCGAGCCGGTCCGCCCGGTCGAGCGCCCGCGAGAGCCCGGCGGCGAACCGTTCGGCGTCATCGGCGCGTGGTGTCCGCGGGTCGGGCAGCTCGGCGGTCACGACGGAGGCGTCGGGCAGATCGCTGTAGGACTTGAACTCCGGCCTCCAGGTCAGCGCGAGCGCGCCGGCCGTCTTGCCGTGGTAACCGTGGCGGAAGGTGACGACGGCCCGGTGTCCGGTGGCGGCGCGGGCGATCTTGAGAGCGGACTCGACGGCCTCGCCGCCGGTGGCGGTGGGGAGCACCGCCGCGTCCCGGTAGGGGCTCAGGCCCGCGATCCGGGAGACCATGCGCGTGCGGGCGTCGGAGGAGAGTTTGCACCCGGTGTGGGTCAGTCGCGCCAGTTGCTCGGCGGCGGCGGCCGTGACCGCCGGGTGCTGGTGGCCGAGGGTGGCCGCGCCGCTGCCCGAGGTGGCGTCGAACCAGGCCGTGCCTCCAACGGTGTACAGCCAGGGGCCCGAGCCGGTGGCGAACTCCGGTCCGAGCACGGTTCCGGTGGAGCGCGCTTCGGCCGCCGGGGCGGTCTTCACATCGGTCATCGCTCTGTGTCCTCGTGGATCCTGGCGCCGACGGCACGCTGTACGCCGGCGAAGTCGGGGAAGGAGGTGCGGTGGCAGCCGCCGCCCAGGACGGTGGTCCGGCCCGGCAGGCTCATCGCGAGGGTGGCGGCGGCCATGGCCAGCCGGTGGTCCTCGAAGGCGGGTACGGGGCCGGCGGAGAGGGGGGCGCCGCCCTCGATCAGCAGGCCGTCGTCGGTGACGCCGATGCGTGCGCCGAAGGCGGCGCCCAGGCGGGCCGTGGTGGCCAGCCGGTCGGTCTCCTTGAAGCGGAGTTCCGCGGCGCAGCCGATCCAGGAGGTGCCCGGCAGTCTGGTCGCGACCATCGCGAGCAGGGGCACCTCGTCGATCAGGGCGTGGAGGAGGGCGGGTTCGTCCACGCGGACGGCGCTGACAGCGTCGAGGCCGCCGCGGGCCACGAGGGTGCCGACGGGTTCGCCGCCCGCGGTGGTGCGGCGGTCCGCGTACTCGATGTCGGCTCCGGCGGTGCGCAGGACGTCGAAGAAGCCCAATCGGGTGGGGTTCAGGCCGACGTCCGGTAGTCGCAGTTCGCTGCCGTCGCCCCAGAGCAGGTGCGCGGCGAGGGGGTAGGCGGCGAGCGAGGGGTCGCCGGGGACCTCGATGACCGGGGGCACCGTGTAGCCGCCTCCGTCGCAGACGACGGCCCGCTCCTGCTCGGTCAGGCCCGCGCCGAAGGCGGCGAGCATGCGTTCGGTGTGGTCGCGGGAGCGCACCGGGCGCCGGACCGTCACCGGCAGTCGGGCCGCCACCGCGGCGAGCACCACCGCGGAGCGGGCCTGGGCGCTGCCGACCGTGAGGTCGACCGTGCCGGGGCGGTGTACCGGGCGTTCGACCAGGACCGGCAGTCGGCCGGGCTCGCCCAGGTGGCGGATGTCCGCTCCGAGTTCGACGAGGGGTTCGACGAGCCACTCCATCGGCCGGTGCCGCAGCACCTCGTCGCCGTCGACGACGGCCCTGGTGCCGGTGCCCGCGAGGAGGCCGACCAGCAGTCGGGCAGCCGCGCTCGACCCTTCCGTCTGGAGGTAGGGGACGTCCCGGGGCCATGCGGTGACGCTCCGGTGGGGACGTCTGGGCTGGGCAACGGGAGCCGCACCCCGTCGGACCGTCAGGGTGCTGCCGCCGGTGCCCGTGTCCTCCACTTCGACGGCCAGGCCCAGGGCGCGCATGGCGGGAAGCAGCGCGCGCACGGCACCACCGAGGTTCGCGTGGTGGATCGTGACGGTGGCGGGGGCGCCGGGCAACATCGCGGCGAGCAGCGCGCGATGGGTCACCGACTTGTCGCCGGGAACGCCCGCTTCGAGCGGCGCGCCGCTCGGCGCGGCCCGGCCGCCGTCCACTTCGAGGTTCGCCGATGTCGTGGCCGGCATGGCGAACTCCTGGGCCTCTGGCACGGGCGACTCCTTGGCAGCCGGAAGGTCGGTGGGGTGGCGGCGATCAAGCTGTCACGTCGGAACCGGTCTGCCACAGGGCAATCGGATGGCCGTCTGGTGCCGTGTCCCCTAGCGGACACCTCGTCAGATGTCTCACGATGTGACACGTAAATGTCCTAAGGCCGGACGGTGGGGCGGGCTGCCGCCCTCCGCCGGGTGCACGGTGCGGCCGAACCCCGGCCCGGACAACGCGCCGGACGGCCGGGCACCGTCCCGGACGGGAACCGGGACGCGGAGCCGGGGCGCGGAGCCGGTTCGAGACGACCGTCCGGGCGGGTCGGCGGCCTTCGACGCTGCGCCGCTCGGCGCCCTGTCCGGCTGCGGCTATGGCCCCGGTCGGACAGCCTTCCGGCATGGACAGGCCGCAGCGGTGCACATTGGAATGACCCTTCCAACCCGCACGACACCTCCGGGGGTCCCATGACGATCGATTCCGCACCGCTGCCGGTCCGACTGCCCGCCGTCGCACCGCTGCTCACCGACGGGGTCACCTGGTTGCGGCCCGTACGGACCTCCGACGCCCCCGCCGTGGCCCGCGCGGGCGACGATCCGGAGGTGGCCCGCTGGACGCCGTTCCCCTCTCCGTTCACGGAGGGGGACGCCGAGGAGTGGATCGCCTCCCGGTCCGCCGGGGAAACGGTGGACTGGGTGGTGACGGACCGCGAGGACGGGGCCGAGGTGCTGGGCTGGGTCGGTCTGCACGACGTCGACGCCGGGCAACGACGGGCCGAGCTCGGGATCTGGCTCGCCGCCGGGGCCCGCGGGTCGGGGACCGGGCGCCGGGCCATCGCCCTGCTCACCGCATGGGGGTTCCGCGAGCTCGGTCTGCTGCGCATCGCGGCGCTCTGCCTGAGCGGGAACGCGGCCGGACGCCGTGCCATGGCGGCGGCCGGCTTCGCGCCCGAGGGGGTGCTCCGCGCGTACGAGGACGTCAAGGGGGTCAGGTACGACACCGCCGTCCTCGGCATGGTCCACCCGGCGCTGCGGGGCTGACGCCCCGGTCGGCGCCCCGCGGGCCCGTGGGGCGCCGACTCAGATGGCGCGGACGAACGCGACCCGGTCGAGGCCGGGACCGTCGTAATCGGGTTGGAGGGGACGCCCGTCGAGTTCCTTCGGTCCGGGCTCGGCAGTGAAACCCATGCGCGTGTGGAACCGGTAGGAGCCGGAATTCGCCGCGGACGTGATCGCACGCACCACGCTGCTGCCCCGATTGCGACTCAGCTCGAAGAATTCGCCGTAGAGGTGTCGACCCAGTCCGCGCCCCTGCCACTCGGGAGCGACCCCCACGAAATGGATGTAACTCTCGTCCGCGCGCGACTGGGAGTGGAATCCGACGAGGAATCCCACCATCTCCCCGCTCTCCTCGGCCACGAAACTGCTCGACGTAAAGTGCTGGAAGTAGAGCCGGGGTAGCAGAAGGGCGCGCTGCACGCTCCCCGCGCTCCCCTCGAACTCTCCCCACCAGCGATCGAGGACGCGGAGAACCTGTGGGTGGTCATCGGCGACCGGCTGCCTCAACTCGATTCCACTCAGGGTCATTTGTGACATGCCCGGAAGCTACCACAGGGCGGGCCGCCCCCTTGGTGACCCATTCCAGTTGCGGACATGTCCGCTGACGGACAAGGGCCGGCACTGTACACCTCCGGCCCGTCACGGAAATATCGGAGAAACCGGGGAACCTCGGCGGCTCGCCCTCTCCGAAGGAAGTTCCGAAGCCCCTGCCCCGGGTTCCGGGACCCCTGTCCTGAATCCCGGCGACCCCGAACCGAATTCCGGTAGTACCCCGCCCCCCTCTCTTCTTCCTCGCATTCCTTCGCCATCGACGGTCTCTGGAGATTCACTATGCTGGGCTCACCGCTGTCCGCGGCAGCCGAGGTCCACGACAGGCTGTGCGCAGCAGGAGTCGTCCTCAGCCTGGAGGACGGGGCGCTGCGCTACTCGGCTCCGCCCGGGGCACTGACCGAGGACCTCCGTGCCGCCGCCCGGGGCTGCCGTGACGGCCTCATGGAGCTGCTGCGCACCCGGGAGGGCCGGCCGGAGGACGCCTGGCGGTTCACCGCCGACCCGGAGTCGGCCGGAGAGCCCTTCCCGCTGACCGATCTCCAACAGGCCTATCTCGTCGGGGAACAGGACTTCTACGAGCACCCGGCCCCCGCCGTCTTCGTCCACGAGTACGCCTTCCCCGCAGGGTCGGCTCCCGAGGCCGACGCCCTCGACGAGGCGCTCGACCTGCTGTCACGGGCCCACGGCTCCCTGCGGCTGGCGGTGTCCCCCGACGGGACCCAGCGCGTCCTCTCCGCCCCGGACGGGGCCGTCGCCCCCGTGGTCGACCGCCGGGACCTCTCTTCCCTGTCCTTCGGGGCCGCCGAGGAGGAGCTGCTCTCCCTCCGCTCGCGCCTCTCCGCGGACCTGCCCGACCACCGGTCGGGCCGTCCGTTCCTGATCCGCCACGTGGCGCTCCCCGACGGCACGGTCAGGCTCCAGATCGCGCTGCGACTGATCGCCTTCGACGGCGTGACGACCCAGCTCTTCTTCACCGAGCTCGCCCGGTGCTGCACCGACCC
>NZ_JBHYMF010000283.1:0-6842 GCF_042742855.1 Streptomyces sp. NPDC058877
CCCGGCCCCGGGACTACCGGGCGCCCGCACCGTGAGGTCGTGCAGGGGTGCGGTGCCGGCGTCGAATCCCCGCCGCTCTCCTTGCCGGCGGCGCGGCCGTGCGACGGTCGCAGGAGCTCAGGCGGTGTGCAGCGTCAGGCCGTAGCGGACGAGGATCTCGTTGATCGGTTGGAACCACGTCTGGCCGCCGGACGAGCAGTTGCCCCAGCCGCCCGAGGTGACCCCCTGCGCCTGGTCACCGCTGATGAACGAGCCTCCGGAATCACCGCCTTCCGCGCAGACGCTGGTCTTCGTCATCTGGTACACCGCGCCCTGGCTGTAGTTGACGGTCTCGTTCTTGGCGAGGACACTGCCGCAGTGCCAGTGGGTCGTCGATCCGGAGCGGCAGACGGACGCTCCCACCGGCGCCTCGGCGGAGCCCCGCACGAGTCGATCCGGGATGGTTCCCCAACCGAGCACGACCGGTACGGTCCACCAGCCGCTGTGGATCCCCACGTACGCGTAGTCGTTGCCGGGGAACGAGGAGCCCTGGAAGGTTCCCATGGCCGATCCGTCCCAGCCCCGCACCGCGTCTCCGGCACGTCCGCAGTGCCCCGCGGTCACGAAGCCGCCGTACACGGAGAAGCCGATCGAGCAGCGGACGTTGCCGGTGTAGTACGGGTCGCCGCCGACGGTGCCCGCCGCATGCGTACGCGGCGTTTCGGTCGTTTCGGCGATGGTGACGGGACCGCCGGCCCGGGCGCGATCGACGAAGGCGCGCACGGAGGGCGCATCCCGCTCGCTCTGCACGACGGTGACGACGAGGCTGTTGGCGCGGGGGTCGACGTGCCAGCCGGCGACACCGGCGGGTGCGTCGAGTGCGTCCAGGCGTGCTTTGGCCCGGTCCAGAGAGGCGGCACTGTGTCGGACCAGCCGCGTGTCAGCGCCCAGCGCCCGCACCTCGGCCTCCTCCGCACGGTCGGTCACGGCGACGACGAGACGGCCGGTGGCAGGCTCGAACCAGGAGCCGCCGTACGCGCCGCCCGCGGCTTCTCTGGCGGCCTTCTCGATGGCCACGGCGGCCTCTTCGGCACGCAGTCGTCCTTCGACCTGGGAAGCAGTGAGGCCGAGGTCCCGACGCATGGCGTCGAGCAGCCCGGCCGATGCGGATAGCTCGGCGGCCCTTCCTTCCGGGATCTCGGAGGCTTTTGCCGCGCCGGTGTGGGCGGCGCCGAGGGCAAGGCTGAGGAGCAGGGCGGTGACGGCGGCGCGCAGGGGAGTGGTGCGTTGCACGAGACCTCCTGGTGTGGGGAGCCGTAACGGTGAGAGCGCTCTCAAGAAGCACCGCGCGATACGCTAACGGGCCTTACTTGTCAGGTCCAGACCAAATTTCGGCCTGAGGTGTCCGGCCGGGCACGGGTCGCCCGTACGGCTGCGGTGCGATGAGTCACGGCACAGACCTTGCTTCTCGGCGGCCCTGATGAGCTTGCAGATCCGCCGGAACTCCTGCGACCGCCAGGGGTGTTCGGGCCGGACCGGCAACGAGGTGGTCAGTGCGCCATCCTGATGAACCGTCATCCCGGATCGACCCGATGGACAGGGCCGACCCCGGAGCCGCCCGAGGGCCTCGGTGCTCCGGTCGGCGGGCCGTCGGACCGAAGGGCGGCGCTGAATCGTGGTGGCGACGGAAGCGCGCTGCTCGGAGACGAGGGCCCGCAGCTTCCACCGGGCCGAGAGCACCCGGCGACCCGGATGGCCACGCGTGGTTGCCGAGGTACTGGCCGGGACCGCCCCGCACCGGGTTCTGCGACGGCGGGGGGCAGGCCCGGCCAGCACCTGACCCCGGCCGGGCTCGTGTCCGGGCTGGCCGGCGACAGCCGTGGCTTCGCCCGGACCAGCCCGGACTCCCATCCCCAGGGTGTGCTACTCGTCGGTGTCGGTGTCGGTGTCGGCGTCGTTCGCGGCGGACTCGGCACCGTCCAAGAGCTCCTGCATCCGCGCGAGTTCCTCCTGGTCCACCGGAGCGGGACCTGCGGGGGACCCGTTCACGACAGGGGATCGCGTGGTGTCCTGGACGGCCGAGGAGCCCGAAGTGTTCGCCTGCCCAACGCCCTTGTCCTCCGGTGTCCGGCCGTCCGTGTCACCGGCCCCTCCGGTGCAGCCTCCGAGGAGGAGTGCGGCCAGCGTGACCGCCGCCAGGACGGCACGCCGGCCACGACGAAGCGGTCGCATCAGTTCTGGCTGCCGTTCTTGTTCGCCTCGCACCAGCTCTTGACCGCGGCCACGTCCTTCTGCCGCTGCTCAAGGGTGGTCCTGAGGGTCTTGCGCGCAGCGAGCCGATGGTCGAGAAGCGTGTGGACCTCGGTGTGACCGGCCTCCTTGGCGGCGGTCACCCGGTCCTCCAGGCGGGCCAGCGATCCCCGCTCGTCGGCATCGCCGCTCATCCGGTCCAGCGCCCGCTGGATACGCTTCTCGATCTTGGGGACACGCTTGCACAGGGCCTCCGCACCGTCGCCGGAACGGCCGGTTTCCCGGGACGGAGAGCCACCGTCGGCCACGGCGATCCCGGCTCCGGAGAGCAAGGAGCCGAGCACGACCAACGACACGGCGGCCTTCTTGAACCTTGGCATGGGAATTCCTCCACGAAGGGTCCTGAGCGGGCGGGACTGCCCGTCTCGCACCGGAGACTAGGAACCTTCCTTGTGGAAACTTTGTGGGTGCCCCTCTTCCGAGGACCACCCGCCAAGACGGGGGTGCGCGGCGGTTTCGATCATCCAGTCACGCCGTGGCGGTGCCCCCGACCCGAGGGCAGGACCACCGACGCCGGTCCGCACGGCCACCGCAGAACCAGCGGCTCCGCGATCAGAAGGACTTCTGCGCCGGACCCCCCTGCGTCCGTCGGTGCGCTTCCCAAGCACCTGTTTCTCCGTCGTGCCCACGGGAAACCGCACTTCGAAGCGGGTTCCAGTGCCACCCGGCCCGTCCAGTACGCGAACCTGTCCCCGGTGCAGGGCGACCTGCTGGGCAACCAAGGTGAGTCCCAAACCGGAGCCCGGACTGTCGGGTCCCCGGTTGAAGCGACCGAAGACGTCCTCCCGCGCGTCGTACGGGATGCCCGGTCCCTGATCGTCGACCGTGAGGACCGCCTCCTGCCCTTCGTGCGGCCCCGCTGCCGGACCGAAGGCCACGGTCACCCGGGCGGGCTGCGTCCCGTCCCGTCCGTGAAGGACGGCGTTGCCCAGCAGGTTGTCGATGACGGTGCGTAGCCCCGGTTCCCATCCGTGCAGGGCGGGTACTGCTTCGCCGGTCAGCTCGATGGAGGCATCGGGCCGTCTGCGGCGCAGGTCCGCCACCGAGGCTTCGACGACGTCCCCCAGGTCCACCGGACCGAACGCCTCCGTCTCCACCAGATCACCGCGTCCCATTTCACGCAGCATCATCAGCAACCCCAACAAACGCTCGTGCTCCCGGGTCAGGTCCTCCAAGACTTCGGTCCTCTCCTCGGGAGGCAGGTCCGGGTGGGAAGCGAGGATGTCCACGTTGGTCCGCATGCTCATCAAGGGGGTGCGCAGCTCGTGGGAGGCCGCCGCGGAGAAGGACCGGGCAGTGGCCAGCCCCTCGGCGGTGCGGGCGGCCTGCTCGTCGTAGCGCGCGAGCACCGTTTGCAGCGTGCGGGCCAGGTCGTCGACCTCGACGACCCCCGTGGGCGCGTGCTCCAACCGTGCTGCAGTCGAGCGGGGGTCGAGCCCGCTGGTGCGCTGTTGCAGGCGTTCGAGCGGGCGGGTCGCTCGGGTGGCCAGGACACCGGCGAGCAGACCGGCAAGGGGAGCGGTCACTCCGGCCACACCGAGGACCCGGGCACGCACCAACTGGAGCTGCTCATCGCTCGCGGTGTCGGGCGAGAAGAGCCACAGGGTGCCGTCCACCCCCTCGTACAGTCCGGTGATCCGCACGGACATGGCCCGCCACCGGGCCTCTCCGTCACGGACGGTGATCGGCTCGGGGGCGGCGTCCGGCAGCGGCACCGACGCGGAGGGCTGGGGCCCGCCCGAAGCGGTCCCGCCAGGGCCGATCAACCGGATTCCGACGTCGAGCGCCGAGTTGTACAGACGGCGTTCTCGTGACCTCTCCACAGCCGGTGACCGGTCCGCCGCGACCGCCTGGAGCAGCCCGCGAGCGTTCCGCGAGACGGCGACGGCGCGCTGGCGCAGGTGTGTGTCCTGCTGGGTGTGCAGGTCGTTCGCCACCAGCCGTACGAGCAGCCAACCGGCGCTGAGGACGAGGAGGGGCACGGCCGTCCCCACGGCGAGGGCGATACGGAGGGAGAGGCGCATGCGCCGGGTCGGCCCCACACGGCCGGGAAGCCTCATCGGTCCGCCGCCCCGCTCCCCGCGGCGCCGGCGCTGCTCCCGACGCCCGGGCGCAGGACGAAGCCGACACCGCGCACGGTGTGGATCAGCCGGGGCCGACCCTCCGCTTCCAACTTGCGGCGCAAGTAGCTGACGAAGGTGTCCACCACCCCGGTGCGAACGTCGAAGTCGTACCCCCACACCCTCTCCAAAAGCTGCTCCCGTGTGAGAACCAGGCCGGCATTGCGCGCCAGCATGGTGAGCAGCTCGAATTCCCGACGGGTGAGTTGCAGCACGACGCCGTCCAGTAGCGCCTCACGGCTGGTGAGGTCGACCGTCAGCGGGCCGGCTCGCAGCCGGCCGGAGACCTCCGGGGGACGGCGGCGCAGCAGGGCCCGCAGCCGTAGGGACAACTCCTGGAAGGCGAAGGGTTTGACGAGGTAGTCGTCCGCGCCGGCCTGGAGCCCCGCGATCCGATCCGCGGTCTCGTCCAGTGCGGACAGCATGAGCACCGGAACGTCGCTGCCCTTTGCCCGAAGGGTGCGACAGACCTCGATGCCGCTGGGGCCGGGCATGGATATGTCCAGAACGAGCGCGTCGGGCGGGTCGCACGCCACCTTCTCTAGGGCGCACCGACCGTCCTCCGCGAGGTCCACGGAGAAGCCGCCCAACCGCAGTCCCCGGGCCAGCGAACGGCGGATCGCCGCGTCGTCGTCCACCACCAGGATGTGGCGCACATCGGCATCTCCTGCACCGGACATCGCTCTCTCCTGTCTTCCGGGCACGGCTCGGACTCCGTCTGCCCCGTCTCCGCTCTCCGGCGACCATCGTGCATCACCGGATACGAGCAGCCGGGCCCCCGGCGGTGGTGGGGGCGTTTTCACAGGTAACTCGCAGAAAAGGGTTCGCTTCCCGTCCTTGTGGAGTCGCTGTTCGGCGTGCGCAGAAGTCCCCGGGCCGTCCCCGAAGGCGTCCTCGAGGCATCTCGGAGCGAGAGGCCCGGCCTCCACCCGCACCATCTCAGTAGCCTTGGTACACGCCCTGGAAGGATCCGATCACTACGCCGATGACCGTCGCGTCGATGAAGAGCCCGAGGACGAGGAGGATCAGAGCGGCCACGGTGTCGCCCGCACGGCCGGACGGCGAGCCGCATTCGGTCACGATGCCCGGCTTCTTGGGGTGGTAGGCGACGTGGACCTTCGCGGACTGGCTCTTGGGGGCTCCCCCACCCGGGTCGGCAGGCCTTGCCGTCGCCCCGGCCCGTGTGTGGTGCGCGACTCGCTGGCACTGCAAGGTTCCTTGATCTCGTTGTGATCATGAAGGAATGGAAACGTCGACGGTCGTGCCGCGGATCAGGAGCTCCGGCGGTGCACGACGAGCTCTTCCCGTGCGGCGGGGATCCGCCCCGCTGCGGGCAGACGGATTCCCGCCGTGCTCAGGAGCGGATGCAGCACCCCCGAAACAGCACCGGGTCTCATCCGCGCCGACGACGGCGACGCCTCCCGGGACGGAACGGCCCCGGCGCCGCAGCGCATCCACCGGGAGGGCGGAGCACCCGGCCTCGTAGGCGAATGCGCGGCGTCCAGCTCCGGGCTCGACCACCGCCCGGCCGGGTCCATGCGGCGGCATGGGCGGTGACCGTTGCCGAGGGCAGCGGCGTACGGCACGTAGCCGAGCCGATGGGCTGTTGTCAGGGGCTGCCCGATGGGGTCGTGAGAGCCGATCAAGGTTTGTGGTTTAGTCGTTCGCTGAACGAAGGGGGTCGCATGTCGCGCTACACGGCCGAAGCAGAGGCGGGGATGAAGGGGATTAGGTTTCCCGCCTGGCACGGAAAGCACTACGTGACTCTGGCCGAGCTGCTGGTTCGCCTCGGCAGCTTCGGCCTGGACCTGACCTGGCGCGTCGAACTCGACGAGATCGTCGATCCTCGCTGTGTCGAGATGGAGAGAAGGTCCACCGAATCCGGCATGGACACGTTGACGCTGTTGTCGTTGGCGACCCCCTTCCTCCAGTTGATCGATGCCGAAGCATGTGGGTTCGCCGGGGGCGAGCTGGTGGTCGTCCTGACCGAATTCGACAGTTCCTTGTGGGACGTCAGGGCTGTCGACGAGCGCGTACTCAGCGAACTTCGCCGCCACTACCCTGATGCCAAGGACCTCTGAACGGGGAGCTTCACTCCGGGCGGAGCCATAGGCGGATTGTGGCCACGGTGACCGTTCCGTGGAAGACGTACGCGCGCTTGTCGAAGCGCGTGGCGACTGCCCGGAAGGTTTTGAGTCGGCTGATGGTCCGCTCAACTTCGTTGCGGCGGCGGTAGATCGTCTTGCCGAACCCTGTGGGCCGGCCGCCTTGGCTGCCGAGGCGCCGGCGGTTGGCCCGCTGGTCTCTCGGCTCGGGGATCGCGTGCTTGATCTGACGTCGGGACCTGTCCCCGAGTGGTGGACACCTCTGATCCCGGCCCCGCCAGGGGTCGGGTAGGAGGCATCTTTTATGGTGATGAAGGTCTACTCGCCC
>NZ_JBHYMF010000284.1:0-6819 GCF_042742855.1 Streptomyces sp. NPDC058877
ACACGTCATTCCGTGCACTGATCACATGAGAAGAGGCGAGCCGTGCGCGTACTCCTGGTGAACATGCCCTGGGCCCCGATCGATCTCCCGTCGCTGGCTCTCGGAATTCTCAAGCGCAGTGTCGACGAGCGCGTGCCGAACGCCACGGCGGACGTTCTGCACGCGAATATTGAATACGTGGACTGGATCACCAAGAATACGGAATTCACTTTGGAGGACTACTCCTACTACGCGCTCGGCTCCTATTTCCTGGGATGCGGCGACTGGGTCTTCTCCTCCGCGCTCTACGACGATCCCGGATGGCGTGTACCCGAGTTCACCGAGGCGATGGCCAACCGGGTGCGCGGGGCCCGCATGGAGATGACGCAGGCACTGCACGTCACCGCGCCCGACTTCGTCCGGCACATCGCGGAACGCATCGTGGAACTCGCCCCGGACGTCGTCGGGTTCACCTCGACGTTCCAGCAGAACACCGCGGCCCTGGCGGCCGCCAAGTACGTCAAGCGGCTCGCCCCGCACATCGTGACGGCCATGGGCGGCGCCAACTGCGACGGCAAGCAGGGCGA
Source organism: Streptomyces sp. NPDC058877 (assembly GCF_042742855.1). Classification (NCBI taxonomy): domain Bacteria; kingdom Bacillati; phylum Actinomycetota; class Actinomycetes; order Kitasatosporales; family Streptomycetaceae; genus Streptomyces; species Streptomyces sp. NPDC058877. Next base: position 567 of record NZ_JBHYMF010000284.1, read on the forward strand.
GGCCGTCCACCGCAACTTCCCCTTCGTCGACCATGTACTGCGCGGCGAGGGCGAGGTGTCGTTCCCCGCGCTGGTCAGAGCCCTGGACGCCGGTGAGCCGCTGTCGGAGATCCCCGGGCTGTGCTGGCGCGACACGGACGGCACCTCCGTGGTGAACGCCATGAACACCAAGCCGCTGCCGCCCGCCGCCATCCTGCCGCCGGACTACGCCGGGTACTTCGAGCGGCTCGCCTCCTCCCACGCCCGGAACTGGGTCGAGCCGAAGCTGGTCGTCGAGGGCGCGCGGGGCTGCTGGTGGGGCGAGAAGCACCACTGCACCTTCTGCGGGCTGAACGGCTCGTTCATGGAGTTCCGCAGCAAGAGCCCCGACGTGTTCTACGACGAGATCATGGAACTGGCGCGCAGGCACCGGGTCCTGGACATGTACGTCGTGGACAACATCCTGGACATGGGGTACGTGAAGTCGGTGCTGCCCCGCATCATCGACAGCGGGTACGACCTGCGGATGCACATCGAGATCAAGTCCAACATGCGGCGGGGACAGCTCCAGACCCTGGCGGACGCGGGGCTGATCTTCGTCCAGCCGGGCATCGAGAGTCTCAACAGCCGGGTGCTGACCCTGATGGACAAGGGTGTGACCGGCGGCCAGAACGTGCGGATGCTCCGCGACGCGGCCACCGTCGGCCTCTCGGTCGCCTGGAACTACCTGCACGGCTTCCCGGGCGAGGACACCGAGGACTACGACGACGTGGTGGACCAGCTCGCCGCGCTGGAGCACCTGAACCCGCCCGTGGGCCCCTCCTCCCGGATCGCGATCGAGCGGTTCAGCCCGTACTTCAACGACCCCGGCCTCGGCTTCTCCGAGCTGCGCCCCGCCGAGCCGTACCGGCTCACCTACGACCTCCCCGACGCCGAGATGTTCGACCTGGCATACGTCTTCGACGTACCGCCCCGGGGAATCGGCGAGGACGTCGTCGCCCGGCTCGACGAGGGCATCGGGCACTGGAAGCGGAACTACGCCGGCAGCCGCCTCACCCACTGCGACCTGGAGGACCGTATCGTCCTGGTCAGCAGGCGACGGGCCTTCGACTGGACGCGCCTGGAACTGACCGACCCGGGCGAACTGGCCCTGTTCCGGCTGCTCGACCAGCCGCACACGGTGAAGGCGGCCGCGCGCAAGCTGGAGGCGGACCACCACTTCGGCGAGGCCGCCCTGCTGGGGGTCCTCAAGCGGTGGCGGGAGCTCGGCATCGTGTTCGAGGACAGCGGGCAGTTCGTGCAGATCGCGCCGCCGGCCCTGAACGAGGAGTTCCTGCGGATCGACTTCATGCGGCACACCGCCGCCCGCGAGGCGGAACTCGCCCCGACGACCGTCTGACGACCGCGCGACCGCCCGACCGAGGGACGACGATGACTCCTGTTCTCACCGGCACCGCCCCCTTCACCGTGACCGCCTCACGGGACTACGACCCCGAGGTGGGCACTCTGCCCGCCATGTCCCTGGGCCGCTTCGAGATCGACATGTCCGGCGGCGAGGCCGCCCGGCGGCTGTTCGCCGCCGGGGCCCGGCACGTCACCCTGCCCCGCCCCGTGGACCTGACGGACACCGCCGACGCGGCCTGGACGGTCAGGGCGCTGAGCTTCGTGGGCGACCTCTCCAGCCTGGCCGTCTCGGTCGACTGGCAGATCCACACCGGCTCCGACCCGGACGCCTGGCGCCACTTCGGGCACCTCCACCCCCCGACCGCCGTCCTCGGCACCGCGGACCCGGTGGCGACGGCGCTCGCCTGGCGCACCACGTACTACATCTGCAAGTGCGTCTTCCGGTACGGCCCCGGGTTCATCCAGGTCCGCGACCGGCGCTACGGCGAGCTGCGCCGCTTCACCATCGACGAACCGGAGTACCACGAGGCCGTCGCGGCCCTCACCGACGGCGCGACCGTCGACGCGATCGGGCGTCCGGTCCTGGACGACCTCATGGCGGAGACCCTCGTCCTGCGCTTCGGCGACCACCTGTGGTGGGCGCCGTACCGGGTGCGCCGCTGGTCGGAGGCACCGCTCGTGATCTGAGCCGGTGATCGCCGAGGCCCCGCGGAGAGTCGTCCCGCGGGGCCTCGGGCATCGGCATGGGATGTCCGCTCCATCCTCGAACTCATCGCCCCGGGCATTCGGCACCGCATGGAGACGACCAAGGACGGCTCCCGCACTGCCTACATGCTCCACGCCGACGGCTCCTGGGCCCGCGCCACAGCACCAGGCGCACGCGAGCTGCCCACCGTCTACCAGGGCGGCCCCGCCGCCTGTGGGGCGAGCTGGACCGCATCCGGACCTGGCTCGTCATTGACGGCGACCTGCCCATCTCGGGAGCGGCCGTACGCATAGATCCGGATGGCACCTGCACCTTCGAACGCGGCGGCTGGACGGCCACCATCCATGCGATGTAACTGATCCCTTCAGAATGAGTTCGGCTCAGGAGCTTGGCCGTTGGACTGGTCTGATGACCTGTGGGATCGTGTCGCCCCGTTGCTCCCGTCTCGCCTGCTGCCGCACCTGACCGAGTGGCCCTGCTACCGGCACGGGCCCGCGTCGAGCACGTCCTCGCCAGGATGAAGACCTGGAAGATCCTGCGCGACTGCCGCCTCAAGGGCGAAGGCGTTCACCACGCCATGCTCGGCATCGCCCGCATGCACAGCCTCACCCTTGCCGGATAGGCCGACGGGCGGTATGGCGACCCGCCATGCCTGGGGCGAGTCAAAGATCATTTACGGGCCAGCCCTTGACCGCCTCATCGAGCAGTCCATGAAGGAGTGGGACCGCGTCAGCCGCGGTCAGACGCCTGAGCGGTGAGTCCGGAGTTTGGTCCGTGACTGGTCCGGAAGTGCTGGTCAGGACTGGGACACGAGCGGGTGGAACTGGGAGTTTCGGCGCAAACGCGTCCCCTTCCCATGCGGTGCGAGAGAGAGGCGCCTGACGGGCGAATGCCCAGGTCAGGTGCCTTCTTTCGTGCCCCTAGAAGAACCCGAGCTTCTTCGGTGAGTAGGACACCAGCAGATTCTTCGTGTGCTGGTGGTACACGCCTCGCATGGCCGCTGACCAGCGGAAAGGGCCACGATTCGGCCAAACGGCACGCGGCTGGTCCGCGTATGGCCCGGATCTTGGTCGGCACGGAGGGGACCTCTGACCGATGGCCCGCGGCGGCGGTGAGTTGGCACACAAGCGAGGGGCGGGCCGACAGGTCGCCACGGAGCATGCCTCGATCCAACGCGCACGAGAGAGTCGCCAGGGCTTGGACCGTGGAGCGGGGGACCAATCGGCTGCTGCGAAGCACCCGAAGGCTCTCGAGTGGACGTCATGGTCCAGCAAAGGACGAGTACACCCTCAGTACGCCGAGGACCTGGCACACGCAGCAGCGGCGGCCGGAAAGAGCCATGTCCCTGCACGGGCTCGCCTAACTGAGATTCTGCAATGGCGATATTCACGACGCCGAGCGTTTGAACTGCGCTGCTGCACTTGCAGGGGCAGTATCAGCCCGGGCGCTCGCCGACGGGCAGGTGCCGCAGTGGGTCGTCCAAGGCAGCGTGCTGGGCAAGGATCTGCCGCAGGTCGTCTTCGGTGGCCGCCCTCTGACGGTGCTCGTTGCCGTGTGCCAGCGACACCCAGGCCGCGTCCACGAGACCCCATGGCCGTATAGCCCGGTGCGGTCAGTGGCCCACTGCTCCTTCGTCGGCCGCTGCGCGCTCGTTCGCGCGATCAGCGGCAGGAGGGATCTGGGTGGGTGCCGGCGGGCTCGCTGCACGTACTCAGGGTCCGCGACGGGGGAGCGGAAGAATGAACGGGCCATGCCCATCATTCCCTCCCGCAGGCCGTACCGAACAGGTTCTGAATTTCGGACTGCTTGAGCGCACTTTAGGTCTCAACACGTGGAGCAGCGCCGACTGCCACAAGGCCAGTCCCACCGGTAGAGGCCCTTCCCCAGCACGAAAAGAGACCGCCGGAGAGGACCTCGCGCTGGGCGGGTTGGCCAGAGCCCTTCCGCAGCCCGAGGGGTTACGTGGTTCCGAGATGCGGGCCCGTCGTACGCTCCTGATCCACGGCTGCGCGCGCCGTGAAGGCGACGCAGGCCGATGTGGCTGGGCCGGGGACGGGAGAGAGCACGTGCAGCTGATCTTCATCGACGACAGCGGGCAGCAGAGCCCGCCTCGGGAGCACCTCGGTGAACTCGCCTCGGTGGGCGCCGTCATGTTCCCGGAGGACCAGGTGGCGGCGTACAGCCGCCAGATCGACGAGCTCCGGACCGAGCTCGGCATGCCTGCCGGCGAGGAATTCAAGTGGAACTCCTCGAAGGGCAGCTTCATGGCGGGAGCCGGTGGCGAGGTGGTGAAGCGCACGCGCCGTCGCATGCTGGAGATCGCCGCCAGTTGCGGTGTCAGCACGGCCGTGGTGATCTGGGACCGAGGCCAGATCGGGTGGCCGAACGAGAGGGTCGCGCGAGAGATCCTGGGCTACCTCTACGAGCGCATCGAGATGCACCTGGAGTCGAGGGAGGAGCGCGGGGTCGTCATCGCCGACATCCCCGGCGGCGGCAACCGGGATCACACCAAGTGGCTGGCCGAGGCTCTGGACCTCACGACGGTCGGCACCACCTACGTGAAGCCGAACCGCGTGGTCATGCCGATCGTGACGGCTCCCTCCGACCACCTTCCCCACCTTCAGCTCGCAGATCTAGTAACTGCGGCGACGACCGCGGCCGTCGCCGGTCGGGAAGCCGGTATGGAACTCGTCGAGCTGCTCAAGCCTCTGGCGAGGCGCAACGCTCACGGCTACATCGGTGGCGCTGGCCTGGTGCTGTGGCCGCGGAGCTTGACCGACCTCTTCTACTGGATCTTCGGCGAGACGCACTACGTGCGAAACAGCGTGGGCTACCCCATCGGACCCGGATCTGGGTTCTCGCAGCCCGGGAGCCTCTTCAGCACCAGCAGCGGGTTGTCGACGTAGGGCCAGTGTGCGCCCTGCAGAGGGGATACTGGGTTGAACTCGTGGCGTCGTAGGGGCTGACGGCTGGTCGCCCCGTGGTGGTTGCGGCGCGACGAATGGGGCTTTGTCTCCGCCGAGGTGGTCGGGCCGGGTGCCTACCCGCGATCTCGGCACGTACGTCATGAAGTTGTCTACCGGGTGGTGCTGACCTGTATCGATGCGGTTGTGTTTACTCCTGACCTGCGCGGACGGCTCTTTCGGGGTCGGGTTGCGTTATACGGTCGATTCTCCCCACGTGCTCCCCAGGGCTATGGATTCTCCCCAGATCCTCCCCAGGAGCGCCCCGTGGCGGCCCTGGTCGCATGTGGGGGCAGCCCCTCGCGAGGTGTTCTGTCGGATACGTTGTGTAACTGGCTGCGAGGCGGGGAGCAACCTGATTGGTCGACGTCGTTTCTCTGTTGCCATCGGGCTGCCGGGATCGATCGAGGGGGCATCGTCTTCCACGCGCTCCAGGATTCTCTGCCGCACTGCTGACGCCCAACGCACTCGGTCTTTTGAGGGCGGTGTACCCGCCACAGAAGTTCGGCATGGCCGTCGGTATCTGGGCTGTGGTCTCGCTCGCGTCGACTGCGCTCGGAGCCATCGTCGACGGCCTGCTCTTCGAGCACGTGAACTGAGAATCGGGTTTTGCATCAACGCTCCCATCGGTGACATCGCGCTCGTTTTCAGCGCAGTCGTCCTGCCACAGAGCAAGAACAATGGTCCTGTGCATGAGAGCTTCGACACCCTCGCGGTTGGTCTGTTCGCCGTCGTTTTAGGAATCGAGGGCTGCACTTCGGGCGACACACTCGGCATCGTGGCAGCAGGTGTGGTGACCCTGCAGATGGTTGGGTTGCGCGGGGCCCGAACACCACACCCCACGTCGGCGGGGAGGGCCTGCGGCGCTTCTCCTTCAACCGGTCCCGAAGCGGAACACTCCCGCGTCGGCGGGGAGGACCAGCGAAGAGGCCGTAAAGAAGGCCGTACGTTCGGAACACCCCCGCGTCGGCGGGGAGGACCCCTGCGCGTCCCGGGCGACCACTACGGCCACCGGAACACCCCCGCGTCGGCGGGGAGGACGCGAACAGGGCGTCGGTCGGCTCCAGGTCGAACGGAACACCCCCGCGTCGGCGGGGAGGACGGATGGCGGACGACGCGCCCGCCATCGTGAAGCGGAACACCCCCGCGTCGGCGGGGAGGACGGATGGCGGACGACGCGCCCGCCATCGTGAAGCGGAAC